>CAXTKN010000009.1:19757-24569 GCA_964244805.1 uncultured Aestuariivirga sp. | reverse complement strand
AAGAATGGGAGCAAAGGCAATTATCAATGGCAAGGGAACTGGCCCATCGCAACAAGAACTCGTTTGCTATTTTACAAGGGATATTACGCTCAACATTGCGAAATACGAAGAACCCTGATGATTTCGCGGCAGCTTTCTCAAGTCGTTTACACAGTTTGGCCGCTGCTCAGGATGTTCTAACAGCAAACGAATGGCGCGGCACAGAACTTGGCGCTTTAATCAGGCTTCAACTTGCGGCTCATCTTTTTATCGACGATAAGCGCGTCGAATTTTCCGGCCCGGTTATTAGCTTGGCTCCTGAATACGCATCACCACTTGGATTAATATTCAATGAGTTGACGACCAACGCCATAAAATTTGGCGCGCTATCTTTACCAAATGGATCCGTAAAAATTACTTGGCACGTCGAAAAAGTGGACCAATCACCCTCGAAGCTTTTTATCACCTGGCAAGAGCGCGGTGGTCCTAAAATAATTTCAAAAGTTACAGTTGGCTTTGGAACAACGATTATTGAAAAAGGCTTGCCAGAAGCAGTTGTAAAAAATGATTTCGCTGAAGATGGTTTAACGTGTTCAATCGAGTTAATGCTTAATCGCCCAAACTCATGACGCGATGAGATGCGTTCGTTCAATATTTAACGCGATGGTCATAAAGACAATTTTGTTAAGCAGCGATTTCCGATTTAGCATCAAAAAACAATGCCTGGCTCACCATAGCCTTCACCATTTCGGGCATAAAAGGTTTGGTTATTAGAAACACAGGCTCGGGCTTCTCGCCGGTCAATAACCGCTCTGGAAATGCCGTTATAAAAATTACCGGAACAGAAAAATTGAGCAGGATCTTGTTGACAGCATCAATACCTGAGCTTCCGTCAGCAAGCTGGATATCTGCAAGAATTAAGCTCGGGCGTTTCGTAGATGCAAGATGCAACGCCTCTTTTTCCGTGCGTGCAACACCAGTAACCGTATGACCTAAACTTTCCAACAACGCTTCCAAATCCATAGCGATAATGGGTTCGTCTTCAATGATCATGACATCGCTGGCAACCTGTTGAACCAGCAACTTTGAAGCCTCACTCAGAAGTGTTTTTACAGTTTCGGGCGACTCCGAAAGGATCACACCAATCTCCGAATTGGTAAATCCTTCGACAGCAAGCAACAAAAATGCCTCTCTAGCCTTTGGCGGAATGCCTGACAGGTGTTTTTGTGCAGTTGCCTCCCATTCGCGGCTAGATTCAGCCTGATACAGGTTCAGCGAAACCGATTCCCAAAGCTTGCAATATGTCCGGTAAAGAGAAATCCGAAAGCTCGGCTCTTCGTCAAATTTTGCCGGATCTGATATTATGGTTTCCAGCAGGGCGGCAACATATGCATCACCGCTTGATTGATTACCAGTCAAAGCGCGCGAAAAGCGCCGTAAAAAAGGCAAATGTGGAGCGATATTGGCCGCAACAATCATGCTGATCCCCATTGTTTATTGTTTTTCATCAATTGGCTGCTTTGCCCCATATTATCGGAATAAAACGCCCAATACCTCAGTTAGTTCCCTCTAGAAAAAAAGAAATTGTGAAATATGGAACTATTTAGGGGAGATTGAGGTTTATTCAGTTGATTAGTCAAGCCAAAACCGAAAGTATGTTTTTCCTGCTCTTAGGATCACTGTCAATTTGAGGTTCTCCATGGTCGATGACAAAAAGAAAATAGATAAGGCACCGATCGTGAACGAGAATGAGAGAATGATAAAAACGTCTGCCAAACCTCAGGTTTCTGATTTAATTGGACAACGACTGCGTAATTACTACGAAGAAGTTGCGAATGAACCAATTCCGGACCGATTTATGGATCTGTTAAATCAGCTTGACGCTGCCAGCGCGGCAAAGAAACCCGAATAGCCTCTTCAAACAGTTAGGTTAAAAATAAAATCACAATGACCATTTCTCCAGAATTTCGCAATCAGCTTATAGCAGCTATTCCTGGTTTGCGCGCCTTTGGAATGTCTCTGACAGCGCGACGTGATAGGGCTGATGATCTTGTTCAAGAAACCCTGATGAAGGCTTGGAAACATCACGATAGTTATCAGCCGGGTACAAATATGAAAGCGTGGCTCTACACAATTTTGCGTAACGAATTTTATACGCAGCTTCGAAAGAGAAAGCGTGAAGTCGAAGATGCTGACGGCGCTTACTCGAGCCGCGTCATGGTGCCAGCTGAACAGAACGGTTACTTGGACATGGCTGACTTGCGCATTGCACTGGATAAATTACCAGAAGATCAAAGAGAAGCCGTAATCCTTGTCGGAGCATCTGGATTTTCATATGAAGAAGCGGCAGAAATTTGTTCTGTGGCAGTCGGAACTGTAAAAAGTCGCGTCAATCGTGCAAGGGCCAGATTGGCAGTTCTTCTAAAATTGGAAAACGATTCAAAATCAAATACGGCGTTTGAAGAGAAATCGCTGGGAGTTTGACTTAAAAACCAAGGCATCTAGATTTCTAATCCAGATGAAAAAGCTTAGGCAAGCTAACTGGTTTGCTTTGATAAAGAACTGCCATCTTCCACAACGTTCGCCGCAGCATCTTCGGTAGGAAGAATGAAGCTTAAGCTTGCCGGTGATTGCAGGTCTATCCCAGTAGCGCCCTTAGACCAAGCAACACTGACTACCTTGGTATCCGGCATCAGCGCTGCAAGCCTCCGCAGAGCATAGTTATGCTTTGCCTGGCTCGGAGAAACCAGATAACAAAAGCAAACAAATTTAACACTTGTGACGTCAAATTGGTGAACAGTGCCAGGCGCCATAACATCCTGCGGAAGCATTCTGTGAGACAGTTTTTTTATAGTGAGAAATGCAGAATAGGCCAACGTGGCCGCAAAATTCAAAACACCAGGTGGCGCAATTAACACGAGGCTTACTGGTTTTTCATCTGAAATAGAACTATCGTCGATGAGTTCATCAAGCATTTCTGAAAACGTGTTGACGACCAAAGTTTGTCGCTCTGCCGAAAGCAACCCGCTCTCCCGGTCTGAATTGGCGAGCAACAAGCTTGGAATTGCAACATCGCTCAAGAATAAGTCCAGTCGGTTGTCACCCAGATGAGTTTCAGCCAATTCCGCCGCTTCAACAACATCCGCAGCGAGGAGTCTTTGATAAAGTGCATGAATCGGCGTCAAAACAGGTTCGCTGCCAAGCAGCACTTCTAAAAAATCAAGTGATTCAATATTTCGGCCGACGACCAACAAACCAATTGTCAGGGGAGTTGCCAATATCAAACCGATCGGCCCCCATAAAGCAGTCCAAAACGCAGCGGAAGCAACAATGGCGACCGGCGATAATCCAGTCATCTTTCCTATAAACAGTGGCTCAATGATCTGACCAACGATAATTTCAATCCCAATTAATATTCCAGCAGTTATGAGCGCAAGTGTCCAACCTTCACCTATCGACGCAGCTATAATAATAGGCAAGACAGACGCCATCATTGAACCGATATACGGAATAAAGCGCAGAACGAATGTAAGAACACCCCACAGGATGGCTCCTGGAATACCAAGTAAAGCCAGCGCTGTTCCAACGAGCAGCCCCGTCGTGGCGTTTACGAACAACTGCGCGGTAAACATTTTCATTAAGCGTTCGACCGCTTCGTCTAATGCTTCGGTCGTTTTATTCAGATCTGAAGTGCCAGCCAAGCGAATAAGTCTGCTTCGCAAATCTTCTTTGTTAAACAAAAAAAGCACGACCATCAAAATGACGATTCCTAGTTGGGTGAGAGGATGGATCAAAATTGAGACAACCGAGAAAATTGGATCAAGTGGCCCCAAATTAGATGATCGAAGTTCGACAGGGATGGGTTTTTGTACAGCTGATTCAATTGACTTGTCAGCGTTCGGCTGCTGCAATTCCACGCTTAGATCTTTGAGTACATTGGCGGCTTTTTCGACAGTTGTGCCACCCGAGGTCGCATACTGCAAGCTGTGGGCTTTTTCTCTTAAATTCTTTTCATATTGCGGCAACTGCCCTGCTAAATTTGTAAGCGTGGTAGCTACAATAGCAGTGATGCCGAATAGAAATGAAAATGTAAAAAACACAACAACCAGTATTGAAAGGGTCTTAGGTATTCGCAATTTCTGCAACGCCCTGACACAAGGCCCGAGTAAAATCGACAAGAAGATTGCAAAAATAATCGGAATCAGAATTTCTCGACCAAAAAAGAGAATGGCGCATATCGCCAGAAAAATCACCAAACCATTCAGTAAGCCTTGACCAGCTGTGGGCTTGAAAATTTCATCAGCAAAAACTTTAGCAGGCAGTGGGCGCACTCTAAGCATTCCTTCAAACGAATTAATTGCAAAGTCTTTTCATCGGTATGCTAAAACGGCGCGAAACAATGTTCGTTCCATTGTGCCGGAAGCTTCCACCTAATGCCTGTTAGAGACAGACCAGACTTCAGATAAAAAATCAGATTCAATCGTTGATTGAAAAAATTTAATGGCCCAGCTTATCTGCAGCACGAGATGTCTCAAACAGGAACCAGGTTCTGCGTTCTGTTTCGTCAAGATAGATTTCAAGAAGACTAGCTGTGGCCACATCATCTTTGTCATCACAAAGCGAGTGGCAATCCCTCATGGCTTCTGCCATTGTCCTATTGTCATTGATGAGTTCACTAATCATATCACCAGCGGAAACAAAGTCCTCGTCATTATCACTAAGCTTAGCCAGTTTCGCAACGTGTTGAATGGATTTAAGGGTCGTTTGCCCTATTTTTCTCACACGTTCGGCCAATGGGTCTATCGACGCAAATATTTGGTCAGCTTGTTCATC
>CAXTKN010000009.1:0-19657 GCA_964244805.1 uncultured Aestuariivirga sp. | reverse complement strand
TCACACGTTCGGCCAATGGGTCTATCGACGCAAATATTTGGTCAGCTTGTTCATCTAGTAACAAATGGTAATCACGAAAATGAGGGCCACTCATATGCCAATGAAAATTTTTGGTTTTTAGATAAAGGGTAAAGGCATCGGCGACCAAACCATTAAGAGCAGTTGCAATCAATAATGCGTCTGAATTATTAAAGCCCGAAGGAGTTCTTAATGCAGCTGAACCAGTTTGAGCCGTTGTAACATGTTGCAATTTGACCATGGTTTTTCCCTCTATTTAACTCATCAAAAATTGAAAATCTTTTCCTTGCTATAACGGCAGACTCTCTTTTTGGTCCATCTACAGCAACCCGCTCGTGTTAAGCCAACACCGTCATATGATCTACTTTTTACCGGGCTAAATTTTTCTGCCTTACTATAATTTTTTTCGGAACTATTGGTAGCCGCGGTCGTTTGCACCAAAGACAGAGGGAAACAATTTTCTCATCTGATCAAACATTAAATTCTGCAAACATTAGCAAATGAGGATATTCAGATGCCAGCTCAAACACAACAAAACGCAACAACAAAATCAGCCACCAAGCGTAAGTCATCCAGCGTCGAGAAAAACCTCGATGATCTGTTCGAACACGCGTTGAAAGACATCTATTATGCGGAAAAGAAAATTCTAAAATCGCTTCCTAAAATGATCAAAGCTGCGCATGATACTGATTTAAAAGAGGGCCTCGAAAGTCATCGCCAAGAGACTGAAGGGCATGTTTCAAAACTTGAACAAGTTTTTTCGATCCTCGGAAAAGCGCCAAAAGCCGTGAAGTGCGAAGCAATTGATGGGATACTGAGCGAAGCAGATGAAGTCTTGAAGGATTTTGGCAGGTCGAAAGCTTGCGATGCAGCAATCATTTTTTCAGGTCAAGCCGTTGAGCATTACGAAATAACTCGCTACGGCAGCATGCATGCTTGGGCATCCAGCCTTGGAATGGATGATGCCGCAGAAATTCTTGAAAGCATTCTTGAAGAAGAAAAAGCCGCAGATCATAAACTAACTGATCTCGCCGAAGGCCGCATCAATTTTGCAGCCGAGGAAGAGGACGAAGCGGCTGGTGATGTGGAAGAGTTAGTTTAAGCTACAAATGCAATCGAGAAATAAAAAGGAGCTTAAATCGATCAGAGCTCCTTTTTTTGATGTCCGATTTCAAATATTGGCTGAACTGGATTAGGAAACTAAAAGTCAAATCAGCTAGTTGGTGGCCGTGGATAAGCGGCGTGCCAACAAAGACATTGAAAATTTCTCTAGTGCATGATCAATTCTGCCGCAGCTTCACAACGCTCCCCGCTGCTACAGCGGCGATGATGATGGTACCAATCAGAATATCTCTGATATAACTATCAACACTCAACTGGGTTAGGCCATTGCTCAATATACCGATGATCAACACTCCTACAAGCGTGTAAAGCACGCGCGGTTCGCCGTGTCGTCCGATCGTCATGCCAAGGAAAACCGCCGCAATTGCATCGAGCATCAAGCCGCTGCCTTGGGTCGGGTTGGCAGACGCAACGCGCGATGCATACATTAATCCGGCTATGGCCGCGCCAAGTCCTGTGAAGCAAAACGCTGCGAGCCGGGTTCGGCGCACATTCACACCTGCAAGTCGCGCCGCCTCCGCATTTCCGCCCATGGCATAGACATGACGGCCGAATACTTTTTTTTCCAAAGTGAACCAGATGATGAACAGTGCAAAAGCTGCGATGATTGTCAAATTCGGTAAGTGCAAAACTTGATCACCGGATGACCAAAGCGGAATTCCACCCTTGGCTATGTCAGAGAAGCTGGCGGGAATATCGCCGCCAAAAATCGTTTTGCCGCCGCTCACTAAAAAGGCCGTGCCGCTGAAGATTGTCAAAGTGCCCAGAGTTGCCACAAAAGGCAAAATGCCAATGTAACTCACCAAGAAGCCATTCAATGCGCCACCTACTGTGCCCACAGATAGAGCCGCAAAAATTCCGAGTGGAACGGAGCCTGTAGTTTGAAACACGACTGCAGCCACTATGCCAGCTAAGCTCGCCATGGAGCCTACGCTTAAATCAAAATCACCCATAGCCATCACCACCGTCATGACAAAGGCGGTGACGGCCAGCATGCTCATTTGCTGTGAGATATTAAGCAAGTTGCGCCCCGTCATGAAGGTGCCTGGCAACATGAACCAAAAGAACGCAACAAGACCAAAAAAGCAAACAAGCGTACCGTAGGTTTGAAGGAACTTCAGCACGCGCGTTTGAACTATCTATTCGCTAACGTTAGCCGCAGTGATCAACCGGGTTGGGACATAGATAACGCTTTGCTTCATCTCTTCGCCGCCCATTTTCCGTTTGACAGCATCAGCCACGGCGCTGCCTATGCCTCTGAAATTCTGTGCCATCGATGCTTCAAAGTTTGTGCCTTTGCCAATGGCCGCACGGGCTTCTGGATTGGCATCAATGCCAGTGATCACAATGCCCTCTCCGCCACGGCCTGCTGCTTCTATCGCCTGAAGTGCGCCCAGCGCAGGCTGATCCCACGCGGCCCAAACTGCAGAAATTGAACCTTTGTCTGGATTGGCGGCAAGAATGGCTTCCATCTTGGCGCGGCTATCGGCGATGCCGCCATCTTTGACATCAGGCGTTACGCGGTCCAGCACTTTGATGTCGGGGTAATTTTTGAAAATTGCATCAGCAATAATGCCGCGTTGTTGCACTGGCGGAAATGCTTCAAAAATAAACATGACCACTTTGCCTTTTCCGTTGATGCGGTTGACAACATAAGCTGCCGTATCGGCGGCCATGGAATAGCCATTGCTGGTCACATTGGTCACGAGCAAAGGCGATGCTCCTGCGTCCATGCCGAACACTGGCACGCCTGCGGCCTTGGCAGCTTCAAGACCTGCGGTCACTTGCGATGGATCGACGTTGATCACGATAGCCGCTGGCTTTTGATTAGCAGCATCCTCAAGGCGCGAAATGACGGCAGCCACATCACCTTTGGTGTCGACAACATTGACATCCCAGCCATTGGCCTTGGCTTTTTCTTTAAATGCTTCAACATAAAATTGCGTGCCGGGTTGGGCGAGGTAAGGCGTGATCACGGTAATTTTTTCACCGGCGGCATCGGCCATGCCGCTCATGAATGCTAAAGCGGAAGCCGTAGCGAGGCCTAATAATTTTCTGCGAACCAAATTCATAATGTTATCCCCTTCTCTGTTGTGCGCTTTGCTTCGCACGCCTTTTCCGGCACAATAATACTGCACAAAATTTTGAGGCGCGCAAATGTTAATTGGAATTGATGTTGGAACCACCGCTGTGAAGGCGGCTTTGTTTGACCATCATGGCCGGGCGCTCAAAACGTTGAAAAGGGTATACCCCACCAACCGGCCTGCCCCCGGCCATGTCGAACAAGACGCAGCAGATTGGTTGCAGCCCGTTCTCGAAGCGCTTTCTCAATTTGGCGAAGGCCGCATTGAGGCTATCGGTCTTTGTTCCCAAGTCAACACCCATGTGTTTGTTGATACTCAAGGCAAGCCGCTTTTGCCCGCATTTACCTGGCAGGATGGCCGTTGTGCAGAAGAAGCTGCCCAGCTCGATGCGCAAATCACGGAAGCAGAAAAACTGGCATGGTGGGGAGCGCCGCTGCCGATTGATGCTAGCCATATTCTCGCGCGCATGGCTTATGTGGCAAGGAACTTTCCGGATGTTTGGCAAAAGACACGCTGGGTGATGGCCCCCAAAGACTTTTGCCTTCTGCACCTGACAGGAGAAGCGGTTACTGATCCCATGACCGCCTTTGGCATAGTGGATGGCGATCTCAACCTTGTGCCACGCTTGCTCAATCTGGTTCAAGGGGCAGCCAAGCGCCTGCCTGCCTTGGCTTCGTTTACAAAAGTGATCGGGCAAATTCGAAAGGGTCTGCCTTGTGCGGGTGTATCTGTCGTGACCGGTGCCATGGATGCTTGGTCCGGCTTGCTTGGCGCGGGTGTTAGTGAAGAAGGTCAAGGCCTCTATCTCAGCGGCACAAGCGAAATTCTCGGCATTGTATCCTCGCGCAAAGTGCCAGTGCCTGGCGTTATTGCTTTTCCGAAATGCGAAGGCATTGTACTGCATGCCGGGCCCACCCAATCGGGCGGCGCTTCAGTTGAATGGGTCGCAAAATTGCTGGGCCGCACGGCGCCTGAGATTTCAGAGCTCGCATCTCAGGCCGATCCATCACAGCCGCTCCCCATCTTTCTGCCCCATCTTGAAGGCGAGCGTGCGCCGCTCTGGGATATCAGAGCGCGCGCATCATTGTCTGGGCTTTCATCAAGCATGGGTGCAGCAGAGGTCGCCCGTGCGGTGCTGGAAGGTGTGAGCTATTCGGCACGGCTGGTGATGGACAGCCTCGAGGCCTCGGCCTGTCTGCGCCCTAGCGAGATCAATCATTCCGGCGGCGGAGCGGCCTCTGACATCTGGTGCCAAATCCGCGCCGATATTTTGAACCGACCGATCAGCCGCATGAAAATGCTGGGTGCGGGTGTGCTGGGTGCTGCATTAATGGCGGGCACGGGCATAGGCGTGTTTAGCTCGCTCAGCGAAGCGGCAAAGAAATTTGTTATGCTCGATCGGGTCTTTGAACCGAACCCTGAACATAGCGAGCGACATGACCAAGGTTTTGAAAAATACAAAATGCTTTACCGGCAATTGGTGCCATGGCATGCGCACCCGTCGTGATTCAGCTGCGTTCCAGATAGCTCAGGAAGTGCAAAGATAGGCCATGGGATAGTGTCCGATGTTGCAACGATCATCATGGGGTTGTCTTTGAAGCAGCTGGTTCAGTTAGGTTTGTAAACGCGCTTGGTCTCTGGATCGTCCATATCAAACGGCAAGGCGGCCAAGTCTTTCCACAGCGCGTCGGGGATTGTGTAATTCGCCCAATCGATGGTTTGCTGCACGCGTTCCGGCGTTGAGACGCCGCAGATTGTTGAAGCAATCAGCGGTGAACGCATGGAAAACTGCAAGGCTGCTGCGCCCGTGGGCACGCCATGTTTGGCACACTGCGCCTCAATCGCCTTGGCGCGTGAGACAACAGTATCATCTGCGGTTTGATAAGCGAAGAGAGGTTGCACGGTTGCACCCTTGGCCAAGATACCGCTGGCATAAGGCGCTGCATTTATCACGGCGATCCCGCGCGATTTGGCGAATTCAAACATTTCTGTGCCATTACGGTTAAGCAAAGTGAATCGGTTGTGGCTAATGATGGCATCAAATGGATAATCGCGCAGCAGCCGCATCATCACGTCAATGCGCCCCGCAGCAAGACCAACAGCTTGAGCAAGCCCTTGCTCCTTCATACGGAACAACACATCGAGCGCCCCGCCCTTCTTGGTCACATCGCTCAAACTTGATGCATATTCCGGATCATGCAGATGCAACAGCGGAATGCTGCTCACACCGAGTGCCTTTAAGCTTTCATCCAATGAGGCCTTGGCGCGGTCACCATCGAATAGATTGTTCTCCATATTGCGGTCAAGCTTCGAGGAGATGATAAAATCTTTCGGCAAGCCGCCGCGCTCACGAATTGTCGCACCAATGCGCGCCTCGCTGCGGCCCGAGCCATAATTGCGCGATGTATCAATAAACCCAATCTCGTTATCGAAGATTGCATTGAGTGTGGCCCGCGCCCTGGCTTCATCGACGGCATAACCATAAGTATCAGGCATATCGCCCAGAGCTGAAGTGCCGAAACAAATAGCCGGAATGTCCAAGGTGGTTTGGGCAACTGTAGTGCGGGTGTTGTGAAGCATGGGTTTTTTCCAATTGAATATTGAGTGATAGCCGATAACTGCAGCATCGTCATCTGTTGCTGGTATGCCAGTTTGCGCGATTAAGAATCACGAACGAGGATCAATCCTTTACTTGCCTGCACCTGAAAAAAGCGCCAAAAATTAAGAACGATTGGTTTGCGTCGTGCTGCCAATCAACAGGCTTGGTATTGATCATGGATACATACAAAGATTTTGTAGCACTGAATGTTGATACGCTGGCCCGGCGCTTAGGCAATCTGGCTGTTCTTCAAGAACGAATAGGAAGGGATCACAAAACTTGGCGGGTGCGCGAAGTGGGCGATGGCAATCTCAATTTGGTATTCATCGTCGAAGGGCCCAAGGGGGCCGCTGTCGTGAAACAAGCCTTGCCCTATGTGCGGCTGGTGGGTGATAGTTGGCCTTTGCCGCTGAAACGCTCTTACTTTGAGTATCATGCTCTCACGCGCCAATCTGAGCGTGATTCTGGCATGACTCCGAAGATATTCAGTTTTGATGAAGAACAAGCCATTATCATAATGGAATATCTCACCCCCCACGTGATCTTGCGCCGCGCCTTGATCGAGGGGCGTGAAATTCCTGAGTTGCCTAACAAGCTCGGTTGCTTTCTGGCGCGCACTCTCTTTCGCGGTTCGGATTTGTGCATGGATACCAAATTGCGCAAAGCTGATCTCGCACTCTTTGCGGATAATGTGGCGCTGTGTGATATTACCGAATCTCTGGTGTTCAGTGATCCCTATTATAACGCCAAACTCAATCGCCACACGTCGCCACAGCTTGATGAGATTGTTGCTCAACTTCGCGGCGACCGAGATTTGAAAGTGGCAGCACAGCGCCTTAAACATATTTTTGTAAACATGCCCGAAACTTTAATTCATGGCGACCTTCACACCGGCTCAGTGATGGTGACTGATCATGACGTGCGGGTGATTGATCCGGAATTTGCTTTTTATGGGCCGATGGCTTTTGATGTGGGAATGTTGCTTGCGAATTTCTGGATGAGCTATTTTTCGCAGCGCGGCCATGAAGGGCCAAAACCCCGCGATAGCATGCGGCATTATCTGCTTAAAACAATTGTTGAGATTTGGGAAACCGTCCGTGCTGAATTTTCAAGATTGTGGCACAGCGAGAGAACCGGAATATTGTATCAGCGGCAGCTGTTTGAAGATCAAAATGATGCGCTGGGATCTGCTCAGGCACTTGATCAATTTTTACATGTCATCTGGGTTGATATGCTTGGCTTTGCTGGCGTTGAAATGCATCGGCGTATCTTGGGACTGGCGCATAATGCGGATTTTGAATTGATTGCCGATCCCGATCTGCGCGCAGCATGCGAAACAAAAGCGCTGAAACTTGGTCGGCATCTTGCCGTTAACCGCGCGCAGATTCATAGCATGGCAGAAATCAACACTCTCGCAGAGCGGCTTGAAACGGAGATCGTGACATGAAGGTTGGGGAAAATCACACGCGCACGATTTGGCTGGGGGCTGATCAGCGATCGGTCGAAATCATAGATCAGCGCTGGCTGCCCCATGAGTTTCGCATTGCGTCGCTTACGTCAGTTGATGATGTGGCAATCGCAATCAAGGATATGTGGGTGCGCGGTGCGCCGCTCATTGGTGTGACTGCTGCCTATGGTGTGGCGATTGCCATGAGCGTCAATACCAGCGACGAACATCTCGATGCAACGTGGCAAAGATTGCATGAAACAAGGCCCACCGCGATCAATCTGAAATGGGCGCTGGATGAAATGCGCAGCACATTGCTGCCTGTACCCCACACTCAGCGCCAAGCTGCTGCTTACGCGCGCGCGGCCGAGCTTGCCGATGAAGATGTTGAACTCAACCGCGCAATGGGGCGGCACGGCCTTGCCCTCATTCGCGAAATTGCAGCGCGCAAAAAACCAGGCGAAGTGGTAAACATCCTCACCCATTGCAATGCAGGCTGGTTGGCCACCGTTGATTACGGAACAGCCACGGCTCCGATTTATGCTGCGGATGAAGTTGGTATTCCGGTTCATGTCTATGTCGATGAAACGCGGCCGCGCAATCAAGGCGCGCAGCTTACAGCATGGGAGATGGTCAATCACGGCGTGCCGCACACATTGATTGTTGACAATGCAGGTGGTCACTTAATGCAGCATGGACAAGTTGATATGGTGATTGTCGGCACAGACCGCACCACAGCCAATGGCGATGTATGCAATAAGATCGGCACGTATTTGAAGGCGCTCGCGGCACATGATAATGGGGTTCCATTTTATGTGGCATTGCCGTCGCCCACCATTGATTGGAGAGTGCGGGACGGCATTAAGGAAATTCCGATTGAAGAACGAAGTACAGATGAAGTGAACTATGTGCAGGGCCGAAACAGTAATGGTACGATCAGCAAAGTACGAATATCTCCAGAAGGCACGCCTGCTGCAAATCCAGCGTTTGATGTGACACCAGCGCGGTTGATCACGGGCCTGATCACAGAACGTGGGGTTGCGCGCGCTTCGCCCGAGGGATTGCTCGCATTATTTCCGGAGCGGAAATAAGCTGATTTCTACTCAGACTCTTTCAGCTTCTGTGCATAGACATTGATGATCAATGCCGTGAGCAAAATAATACCGCGGATCAGAATTTTGAGGAAACTGTCGATCTGAATATGATCGAGCCCGTTGTTGAGAACACCCAACACCAGAAGTCCGATGATGGTATTACCAATACCACCGCGTCCGCCAAAGAGGCTGGTGCCGCCCACCACGACTGCGGCAATGGCATCCAATAAATAGCTATCAAATTGGTTTTGCTGGGCTGACCCGAAATAGGCCACCGCCAACATGCCAGCGATACCTGAACACATGGCCGAAATCACCATCACAGAACCGATGATGAATTTGACATTCACGCCAGAATATTCCGCCGCTTCGCGGTTGCCACCGGTCATATAAATATAGCGGCCAAAGCGCGTGTAACGCAAAATAAGATGCCCCATCAGCAAAAACAATATGGCAACAATGATGGTCCATCGGATGCCGAAGATCGAACCAGAGCCTAACATGGTGACGAGGCTGGGATAGGAATAAGCAATTTGGCCGCGCACCAATAATGCCGAGACACCATTTGCAATCTGCATAATGGCAAGTGTCATAATGAAAGACGGAATACCAATCCATGTCACACCGAACGCGGTGACGAGGCCAAAGGCCAGTGCGCTGAGCAGCGTAAGCGCAATGGCAATCACGCCCGGCATAGGCAGATTGGCGATGTTTACATAATCAGGCTGCAGTGTGAAATAGGCCACGGTAATGCCCACTGCGTTAGCAACAGCCGCAACGGAGAGGTCAATTTCAGAGGTCAGAATGACATAAGTCAGACCGACAGCAATAATCGCCGTGATGGATATCTGCGATAAGATATTCATGAAATTGACCATCGTGAAAAACGATGAACTGGCCAAGGAGAAAAACAACACCAGTGCCAGCAGCGTGAACACGGGTGCGATATTGCGCAATTGGTTTTTGAGGAAACTTTGGAGCGGGCTGGATTTTGGAAGGCTTGGAATTTGGTCCGTCGGAGCGCTCATGTTTTGTCCCTATGCCGCAGCCAAAAGATCGGCTTTGTATAATGTTCCACTGTTGAATTCCTTAGCGACCATGCCTTTACGCAACACGGTGACACGGTTGGCCAATGTCAGAATGGTTTCGGGCTCTGTTGAAAGCACCAAGATAGCAACGCCCTTATCACGAAGGTCTTTGACGATACGGATCACATCCTCCTTTGCGCCAACATCCATGCCGCGCGTGGGCTCAGATAGGATAAGCACCTTGGGAAGATGGGTGAGCCATTTCGCCAGTGCCACTTTTTGTTGATTGCCACCCGAAAGCGAACCCAGCGCCATGTTGGGATTGGGCGGCCGAATTTGCAAATCAACGGCCCTTGTCGCCGCGATCTTGCGTTCTTGACCGGGCTTCAAAAGCAGACGGTGGATGCGGTCTAATATGGCGATCGACACATTTTTATAAACGGGCTCAGTGCGGAACAACATCATGCGCCGGTTTTCAGGAACAAAGGCAATGCCGCCTTTCCGCGCTGCTGACGTTGATTTAAAGTTACGCTGCGCGCCATTCAAAACGAGATGGCCGCGCTTCAGTTTGATCTTGCCAAACAGTGCGCGCGCCAGTTCAACTTGTCCGCAACCCATGAAACCATAGACACCGGTAATTTCACCAGCGCGTAAGTTGAGAGAAATTTTGTGCAGCGTTTTACCGTCACCAATTGCGTCTGCTGCGAGCACAATTGGTTTGGAATCATCGCTAATAAGTTCAGCACTCTCGCCCATATGCATGCCAATGGAACCACGGCCAATCATGTGAGAAATGACAGCATCTTTGGTGAGCGACGCCGCAGATTCTGTTGCCACTTTTTTGCCGTTGCGGAACACCGTGACGGTGTCTGAAATTTCCAACACGTCATCGAGAAAATGCGAAATGAAAATAATGCCGCGCCCTTCGGCTTTGATCTTGCGCAAGACATCAAACAGCCGTTTCACTTCCGGTGGCGATAAAGCTGAAGTCGGCTCATCGAGAATAATTGTTTTAGCACCCGAAAACAAAACACGCGAAAGTTCCACAAGCTGTTGCAGGCCAACAGGCAAAGAACCCATAGTTGTTTTTGGATCGATATCGAGGCCCAAACTTGAAATCAGTCGAGCCGCCTCACGGTTGATCTGCGCCCAATCAATAGTGCCAAATCTAGTGAGCGGCTGGTGGCCGAGAAACACATTTTCCGCCACTGTCAAATCTGGGATGGTCGACAGTTCTTGATGCACCATGCCGATGCCAGCCGCAAGAGCATCACGCGCCGAACGGAAATGGACCAGCTTACCATCAACCCGCATCTCTCCTTCATAATCAGAATAGACACCAGCGATAATTTTCATCGTAGTGGATTTGCCAGCACCATTCTCGCCGACAAGACCGTGAATTTCGCCAGCATGCAGGGTGAAGTCCACATCCTTCAGCGCCGCAATGCCGCCGAAAGATTTTGAGACATTTGTGAGTTGAAGCAGGGGCGGCAAGCCGCCCCCGCTGATAGGTTGATCCTTCATGAAAAATCAGATCAAGAAGTTCTTTTGCAGCCAGAGATGACCGGGTGCTGTTTCCTTGGTGATAACAGGACCGTCAGCGAGGATGAAGTTTGGAATATCCTTGCCTGCCTTCTCACCACCCTGAACGGCTGCAACGCCCGCAGCCACAGCCCAGCCATGAATACGGCAAGACGGATTGCGCACTGTTGCGAGCATAGTTCCATCAAGCACAGCTTGAACAGCTGGCGGCATGGCATCAACACCTGCAATCACAATGTCAGTCCGGCCCTTGGCCTTCATCACATTATAGGCAGCAAGCGCCATGTCATCATTGTGGAAGAAGGCACCGGCGATCTTG
Organism: uncultured Aestuariivirga sp.; assembly: GCA_964244805.1. GTDB lineage: Bacteria > Pseudomonadota > Alphaproteobacteria > Rhizobiales > Aestuariivirgaceae > Aestuariivirga. Next base: position 8,404 of record CAXTKN010000009.1, on the reverse strand, counting down.
TCGTTTTGCGTCAGTATCGAATCCCAGATACGCGCAACCTTGGTCACATCCCAATCTGCTGGCTCTTCATTGATCACTTTCACATTGGGAAAGCCTGCAACAACAGCTTTAAAGCCCTTGGCGCGACCCTGGGCACCAGAGTGACCAAGCGCACCTTGCGTCATCACCACATTGCCTTCGCCCTTAATGGCGGCCATCAATTGTGATGTGACTGATGAGCCCATCATAATATTATCGGGCGCAATGAATGTGTGGATGGCAATCGTTCCTGGAGGGGCAACGAGTGTATCCATCGCAATCACAGGTGTGCCGGCATCAATCATCTTCTGAATAGGATCCGTCAATGTGCCGATACCGAAAGTTTGAATAGCAACGAAATCCCACTTCTGCGTTGCCATATTATCAATGGCAGCGCGTTGCTTGGTGGCAGCCAACTCACCATCAAACCAAGTGATTTCAACATTCATCAATTTGCCCCAAGCTTCGGCAGCTGTCTTGCCTTGGGCGCACCATGAAGCTTGTAAGCCTGCATTGGAGAAAGCAGCTTTCATCGGTTTTCCGGCGGGTTTTAGAGCTTGGGCCATGGCTGGATCAAAACCAGCATCAGCCATCATTACAGCACCCAGAGCTGCGGCACCACCAATTACCTTGAACACGTCACGGCGGTTTTTTGCTAAATGAATAAGGTCGTCGTTCATAAGATCGTCTCCCAAAAATAGCTATTTTTTGATTTTTATAGAGGTCTGGCCTCGAGCTCACCTACACAATTAAATTTATAGAGTTGCTTTATGCGAAATTTTTCGGCGTCCTCCGTTTGCAATCCTGCATCCGAACTCTAAACCTGTCAATATCCGGGAAGTTTATTGGTTCGGAAATCTCTTGTTAAGTTCATCGACCTGCATGGGAGTGAGTGGCTTGGTTTCAGACCCGCGCAAAAGCAAAAACAACTTGGCTGTTTCCTCGAGCTCTTCGATTGCAAAAAGTGCCGTTGACAGGCTGGTTCCAGATACCACGGGGCCGTGATTGGCGAGGAGGACAGCGTGGTGGTCTGTTGCTAATTTTTCAACAGCAAGGGCCAAGCTTTCATCGCCGGGCGGATAATAGGGCACAAGCGGCAAGCGGCCAACGCGCATCACATAATATGCTGTGAGCGGCGGCAAACAATTATGCTCGTCAATGCCATGCAGACAAGAGACAGCGACGGAATGCGTCGAATGAAGATGCACAACAGCTTCACACTTTGCGCGTTTTGCATACATAACGCGGTGAAGAAAAGCTTCTTTCGTTGGCTTATCACCGCTTACATGGTTTCCGCTTCCGTCAATTTTGGCGAGCTTTTCTGGATCAAGTTCACCGAGCGATATATTTGTTGGTGTCATCAGCCAACCACCATCTGGAAGCGCCACCGAAATATTTCCTGCTGAGCCAAAAGTCAGACCACGATTAAAGAGTGATTGCCCACATTTGCAAATCTGCTCGCGCAATTGGCTTTCGCTGCTCATGTCAACATGCTCCAGGCTTTGAGAAAGAAATCTGGTGTGCCAAAGTTTCCTGATTTAAGCGCTAGGGCCATTTTGGGACCGGAGAGACTGAGCGTCCATGGCACACCGGGATCAATTTCTGGTCCAATGGATAGTGCCTTGATGCCTAATGCCTCGACAACAGCTCCAGAAGTTTCGCCGCCTGCCACTAATAGGCGAGAAAAGCCGAGGTTCGGAAGCGCTTTGGCCACACCTGCCAAAAGATTTTCAACGCTCTGGCCTGCGGCGTCGCGGCCAAGTTTCTTTTGGACAAGTCCTACGTTTTCAGGATCATCGCTTGAGTAAATCATCGGAATGTTTGTCGTGTGTTGTTCTCCCAACCACTGCAACACAGTTTCCACAGTCAGTTCACCTCCAGCAATGGCCAGTGGATCAATACGGAAGCTCGGCATGCCTGCCGCAATGGCCACCTGCACCTGGCCCCGCGTTGCGGCTGAGCAAGAACCTGCCAATACAATTGCTCGCCCGTTGGGGGTTTGCAATTTTTGTAGCGGTGGGGTCAGCCGTGCAATCAGTCCGGCTTCCACATAGGCAGCAGGCAGACCAATCGCTACGCCTGAGCCACCTGTAATGAGTTTCAAATTTACGGCGGCTTTTCCGATGGCCCGCAAATGCCCATCGCTGAGGGCATCAACGATTACAATGCGCTCGCCCGCTGCCTTTTCGCGCGCGAAAGCGGATTTAATTGAGTTGGGGCCAGACTCAACGTCAGCATAAGCAACATGACCCACCTCACACCTTGTCTGGCGAGCGAGCACCCGGCGCAAATCTGAATCCCGCATCGGGGTGAGCGGATGATCGCGCATTGAACTTTCCGCTAAGGGAACGCCATTCACGAAAAGATTGCCCATGTAAATCGAGCGGCCATTGGCTGGAAAAGCTGGGCAGGCGATGGTAAAATTATCGCCCGCTCTCGCAAGTAAAGCTTCGGCCACCGGGCCGATATTGCCTTGGTCTGTTGAATCGAAGGTCGAGCAATATTTGAAAAACAGCCGCTTTGCACCGTGATTCAACAACCAATCTGCCGCCGCTAAAGATTGCGCAACAGCTTGGTTTACGGGAATAGTTCGCGACTTTAACGCCACCACAACAGCGTCAATATTTTCGAGATCAAGCGCATCTAGGGGCACGCCAGTCGTCTGGATCATGCGCAAACCTTCGCGTGAAAGCATCAAAGATAAGTCTGTTGCACCAGTCAGATCATCAGCAATGCAACCCAAAAACATTTTGTGAATTCCTAATCCAACACTTTATTTTTTTAGAAATTCTGCAAACGGCATTTTATAATCTTCATGCCAACGCGACAATGGCGGCCGGTTTTCAATAATATCTCCAGCGGCCCAAGCAATCCGCTTTTCATCAAGCGCGCGCGATACGTCATTATCAGAGCAAAGAATATAAAATTCGCCAGCATCAATAGACTGAATCATAAAATCAATTGTCTGTTCGGGTGTCCAGGCGCCTGCGGGCTTGGTCGTCCGACCATTGGCTGTGAGAGCTGTGTAAACAAACCCGGGGATTAGCAAATGCGCGCGAAGGGCATTGCCGGGCGTTCCACGTAATTCATGTTGCAAAGCCTCGGTGAAAACTTTCACACCAGCCTTAGCCACGTTATATGCGGGGTCGCCAGGTGGCGTGGTAATCCCCTGTTTGGAACCTGTGTTGATAATGAGCCCGGGCAACCCATGGGCCAGCATTGAAGGCACGAAGCTTTGCACCCCGTGAACAATGCCCATCAGATTGACGTCAAGAACCCTTTGCCAATTCTTAGCATCCAGAACCGAACTACCAGGCTGAATACCTGCGTTGTTCATCAGCACAGTAACATTGCCAAACTTGGCGCTTACGGTTTCCTCAAGTTTTTGAACTTCAGAAATCTGACTCACATCACATGTGTGAGCAGAAATAAAACTTACCCCAAAAGGTGATGCCGCACTCACCGATGTCACAGCCTGTTCCAGCTGTGGCCCCGGCAAATCCACCAGTGCAACCTTGAACCCCAAAGAAGCAAAACGACGTGCTGCGGCCAGACCAATTCCAGATGCTGCACCTGTGACTACAGCAACACCACCTTGTGCGAGATCTGTAAGTTTGGACAAAACCATATTCCTCTATTTTTCAAACGGCGTTGTTTAATTATCGGAACATAATCGTTTGAGCTATGCATAGCCACTGCAAATAAATTTGGTGCATATATATTGGTGGAAGAATTCGACGCGGAGTGGTTAAAGACAGAAGCAGAGAGGTACAGGGATCGATAATGCCATGACAAATAATACGTCATTGAAGGTCGCAGTAATCGGTTTGGGTTCCATGGGCTTAGGTATGGCTCAATCGATTGCCAAAGGCGGAATAACTGTGTCCGGCTTTGATCTTAATCCGATTGCTTTGAGCGCCCTTGCCAAGAGTGGCGGAACTGCTGCAAGCAGCGCCAAAGACGCGGCGACGGGCAGTGATATTTTGGCTGTGGTGGTTGTGAACGCAGCCCAATCCCGCGAGGTGCTTTTTGGCGAGCGCGGGGTTGCCACCGTGATGAAGCCGGGCGGCGTTATTATTTCTTGTGCGACCATGGCCCCCAGCAACGCGAAGGCGTTGGCGAGTGAAGCTGAAGCACTTGGATTACTCTATCTTGATGCGCCGATGAGTGGCGGTGCTGCCAAGGCTGCAATTGGACAGCTTACATTCATGGCGTCGGGTACTGCCCAAGCTTTCGAACGCGCCAAGCCTGCACTCGATTTGGTAGCGGGCAAGGTTTACAATTTGGGCGATGCTGCCGGGGCTGGTGCGTCGTTTAAAATGGTCAATCAACTTCTTGCTGGCGTTCATATTGCTGCGGCCTGTGAAGCTATGACATTTGCAGCAAAGCTTGGCCTTGATCTCGAAAAAGTTTACGAAGTGATCACGGCGTCAGCTGGCAATTCATGGATGTTTGAAAACCGTGTGCCGCATATTTTGGAAGGCGATTATTCACCACGAAGTGCAATATCCATTTTCACCAAAGATCTCGGCATTGTGAGTGACATGGCACGCCAAGAGAAGTTTCCACTACAAATTGCTTCTACAGCATTGCAAATGTTTCTGATGACAGCAGCAGCGGGAATGGACGGTGATGATGATGCCTCAGTTGCTCGAATGATTGCAGATATCACCGGACTTGAACTGCCCCCGCAAAAAGCGAGTTAAGCCCATGCCCAAATTTGCTGCCAACCTTACCATGATGTTTAATGAATGGGCGTTCTTAGATCGCTTCAAAGCCGCAGCTGATGTAGGCTTCGAAGCGGTTGAATTTTTGTTTCCCTATGATTATCCGCCGGAGAAAGTCGCTGATCAGTTAGTTCAAAACGGCTTGAAACAAGCGCTATTCAATTTGCCGCCGGGTGATTGGGCTTCTGGTGAGAGAGGCCTCGCAGCCCTGCCGGAACGCGCAGAAGAATTTCAAAATTCGGTTCAAATAGCTCTGGCCTATGCCGTAGCGCTCAAAGTGCCAACGCTTCATATGATGAGCGGTATCGCCGATAAAGCCAATGCACCCGCAGTGGCCTCCTACCGCGCGGCAGTTGAATCTGCTTGTGCGGCGGCTGCACCGCACGGTATTACGATTGTGATTGAGCCAATCAACGCGCGAGATATGCCCGGCTATTTTCTCAATGACTTTAACTTTGCTGCGAACCTTATCGCCGATATGGCTTTGCCGAACCTCAAACTTCAATATGACATTTATCACCGCCAAATTATTCATGGCGATGTGATGATGGGACTTGAAAAGCTGATGCCGATTATCGGGCATGTCCAAATCGCCAGCGTTCCCAAAAGACACGAACCCCTCACCGGAGAACTTGATGATGCGCGTATCTTTCAACATCTTGATGCGCTTGGCTATCAAGGTTTTGTTGGCTGCGAATATCGCCCTGCCAATGGCACGGTTGCAGGCCTTGGTTGGCGTGATCGTTTATACAAATAAAGAGCGCCCAGAAATTTCTGAGCGCTTTTAAGGTGGTTATGATTTTGGCAAATAGTCGCGCCAATAATGTTTTTCCTTAAACCCCAAAACCTCACGAATTTTACGGTTTGATAAAGGCGCCTCAAACTTCCCCATCTCGCGCGTGACAGGCGTATTAGGTGCATATTTGGCTAAGAATTCCTTGGTTGGCATATCGGCCGTGATCGTGTCATTGACTGCGTTGAACACCTGAAACCCAAGGCCGTCTTTTTGAATGCAGAGATGCACAATCTCGCCCAGATCCCGCGCATCAATATAACTCCAAGCATTGCGTTTACGCATCGGAGGGTTTGCCACATACTGCGAAAAAGCACCATATTCGTGCGGTTCAATTACGTTTCCAATGCGAAGCGCATAAATGTCTGCGCCAAACCGCATCGCGAATGCCCGTGCAGTTTTCTCATTGACCACTTTTGACAGACCATAAGAATCCATTGGATCACTGTCATAATCTTCTTCCAGCGGAAACGAATGATAATCCTTATCGCCCTCAGCAAAACAAACACCATAAGTTGTTTCGCTTGAAGCAACGATAACCTTGCGAACACCAAGCTTCATGGCCGCTTCAATCACATTATAAGTGCTCATCACATTGGCCGAATAAGTTTTATTATCAGGCTCAATCATCACGCGGGGAATAGCTGCAAAATGTACCACAGCATCTGGAGCGCGCGGAACATGACCTTCGTCATAGCCTTCAAAACCAAAATGCGACGAGAGCGCATTGAAGGCTTGGCCACTGTCTGTCAAATCCGCAATCAATGTGTTCACCCCCGGCACATTTGACGGCTTTAAATCAACATTGAGAATGGAATAGCCTTTTTCCTTCAGATAAGGCACCGCATGGCGGCCAGCCTTGCCCGTGCCGCCCGTGAAAACAATCCGTTTTGTCATATCAACTTTCCTTGAGAGTTAAAAATTGGAACGGCGCAGACGCCACGCCTTCAGTATCAACGAATTTTAAGACCTCACATATAGTAATTAACCGACAATCGGAGGAGACCAATTGTCTGCTAAACCGTTTTTACCCCCTGCGTCCAATTGTATCGTCAATTGCTCGCCTTTCTTGATGTATTCGCTGAAGGGTGATCCCGTCAAATAATTGTCAGTACCAAGATATGTCTTGTGCAAAGTTGCGTCATCTAAAGACAAATCGGCGTCGAGCGTCTTCACGGATATGGTCTCATTGGTTGACTTAATGGTTTCAGCAATCAGCTTGGCGTTTGATGGTGAAATTGGCATCGCAACCATATCGGAGTTACCGAGCAAATCCTGAACGATCTGCGCTTCTCCAGCCTCGTCTGAAGTTGAGGCAGGGCGAGTATAGAAGCAAGCATACTCCGAGCATTCATTCTCTCTATTCCATTGCTCACATCCCTGGCGGATTGGTTCAAAAAATTGATTGTCGAGGTCTTTTAAACAGTAACAGGTTCATTTTTTGTTTCAGCGTGCCCAGCACCCGGCGCAGGAGATACAGCGGCCACAAACAACATAATTATTTTCTTCATTCTATTCTATTTCTCCAAATTACGATGACGTCTAAATATTCACGAGACGCGAAGTGGTGGTTCACCTCATTCAGGATTACGAGCTGAGCTAACGGCGGGCGTGTGAAGTCCTTGGAACGGCAAGGAGCGTGGTGCATTACGTGCCGCGCAGTGGCGATGATTTAGTCCTCAGAACACGGCTGCGTGAACTGGCACATGAACGCAAAAGATTTGGCTATCGCGGGCTACATCTGATGGTGAAGCGCGAAGGCATTGAGATAAACCGAAACAAATTGCGACGGCTTTATAGCGAAGAACGCTTGCAAGTGCGCAAACGTAGTGGCCGTAAAAGAGCTTTGGGAACTTGCTCACCCATGATTGTTCCGCAAGGGCCAAATCAACGATGGTCACTCGATTTTGTCTCGGACATGTTTTGCAACAGACGCTTGTGTATCTTGACGGTGGTTGATGATTTCACCCGTTGCGCTGGATTGAGTTTTACATCATGGCCAAGCTTGATCAGTTCCCTTGCCCAGTAATGCGACGAGGCGCAGGCCTCTAACCCCACGCGACACGGCTCAAGTTTTTCAAAGAATGAAAGCACCTGACCGCGCTTTAAATCCTTGGTTAAAACCGTGTTGCCCACTTCATCAAATCCGTGAACCGAAAAACTGCTCTTGGCCAGATCAAGGCCAACCGTAGCGATCTTGCTGTTTGTAGTGTGTGTGATAGACTTCCTCATGGTGGATGGCTCCTCAGTTGGGACTCATTAAATTACGGAACCATCTATGCACCATCAGATGCCGCTAGCAGGCGCCGTCCACCACATCACCGTAATTTATATTGCTTGACTCTAAATCCGCGTGAATACTTCAGACGCGGCTTTAGGATCACCAAGGTCCAAAAGGTCATATTTACTCACAATACATAGCTGATCACCAGGTGCATCATGAACAAATATTGCCAAGTATTTGCTTAAAATGAAATTGTGCTGACTTTCTTCTGGATAGAATTTTAGTACTAATTTCAGATCATTTACTTTTACGTATTTCCAACTTTGGTTCCGGGACATTTGCACATCATCCATGACCCAGTTTGGTGGAAAGCGTGAAAAAAAGAATTCAGCTGCTGACAAATCGACATTATGAAAGCCTAATCCTTTGGGAGTCGCTAGTTTGACGGATTCGTCTTCCCAAAGAGGATCTTGAAACTGGCAATTACTAAACAGCCCTCTCAAGGTACAGTTCCAAAAATCAGCTATACCGAAATTGACGAAACTCCAAGCTTTTCCGTCGAAATCAATATTTTTAAAAACTACAAAATGAAAAGAAACTCGCGCAAGCTTGGGACATACGAATTCACATGAGTCGAATTCA
>CAXTKN010000008.1:23015-25645 GCA_964244805.1 uncultured Aestuariivirga sp. | reverse complement strand
ACTTTGGCCTGCACTTCGCCAGTGTTTGGATCATAAACATCCGCATAGCGGCCCGATGTGCCCTTTACGTGTTTTCCACCAATGAAGTGACCAATTTCCTTAACCATTTGAACCCTCTTTCGACAATTTGTTTCACAAGCCGTAGCAGATGCGAGGCTTATAAACGAGAGGGTTTCAAAATGGAACAAATATTATTATTATTTTTTAAATAGAATATAAATTCTATTTTAGATGGATGGACGGAATCCAGGCATAACCTTCATCATCGAGAATCATCGCTTCGCGCAGCCCATGCGGTTTATCGAGACTGCCCGCCAAAACTGTCCAGCCGCCATTTCGGGCGCGGTGTTCCGCTAGATCTGGATCGCATCCATAGACGCGGAGCTCAACCCCAATCCCGCGTGCTTCATTGCCTGCCAGAATGCCTTTGAGCTCATTGTTGTGATAAGTTTCATCGTTATGGAACATGAAATCTTGGCCGTTGAGTTTCATGGCGGCGAAGTTTGGCGTTGCGAAGAATACTGTAGCTTCAAGCACTTGTGTTGCAAACTGAATCGATCTGCTCAAATCCTTGACAATCAAGTTGAATCCCAACCCGCGCAGAGATTTGCCATAATCTGAGGCCGATACCGGCGTTTCTTGAGACATTGATTCTACTTCAGGAAAGCTGATTGAAAATATGAACTTAGGGCGATTTCGACTTTTCTGAGAAAAGTCAAAACGCCTTAGTGGCTTATCTTATGATTGAATAGTTCAATTGTATCTGGATGATCATGATCAAAGCGAATTTCAACGTCAAGGGCGCTGCTGGTGGCTTTCACACCCTGCTGGCGCAAAGCTAGAATGAAAAACGCGGCCGTATCACTGGCTAGGGTTTGAACATCTGCTCCGTCATCGTCGTCTAAAGCCGTTGAAATGCGGCTGGCCGCCTGTTGCACCAAATCATTCACTCTCTCTCGGGCCAAAGAGCAGGTCTCGTGCCAACTTTCCAAAAGATCCGACCGTGTAAGCTCAATCACCATTTTTTCTTGAAGCACGAGAGCCAGATTGCCGCGTTCTCGAATTTGGGTTATTGGCGAATTAGCTGAAGCCAAAGCCGGACAAGACAGTTTGAAATCACAACCCGCAACAAACACATTACGCATGATACACCTCAGACTTACAAACAGGAGTGTGCGCTTGTGTTATTGCGATTTGGTTAACTATACTGGCTGGTGATTTTGGGCATATAGATCATCTCGATCTTGGTCATTAAGGGGAACTGACGATTGATATTGGTCACGGGTGGGTGCGGATTTATCGGCAGCAATTTTGTGTTGCGGTGGCTGAGGCATTCAACCGAGCCTGTGCTGGTGCTGGATAAGATGACCTATGCCAGCAACGGCATGAATTTTGAGTCTGTGGTCGGTCATCCGAACTTGACGATTGTTCAAGGCGATATTGGTGACCGCCAGTTGGTTTCGCAACTGCTTGCGATTCATCAGCCTCGTGCTATTTTGAATTTCGCGGCTGAAAGCCATGTTGATCGTTCTATTCTAGGCCCTAGTGAATTTATCCAAACCAACATCGTCGGGACGTTTGGATTGTTGGAGTCATCGCGTGACTATTGGGCCAATTTGAATACGTCTGCAAAAAATGAATTCAGGTTTTTGCATGTGAGCACCGATGAGGTTTATGGAAGCTTGGGCGCAGATCAATCCGCCTTTACCGAAGAGCACACCTATAAGCCAAACAGTCCTTATTCAGCCAGCAAAGCATCCAGCGATCATCTGGTGCGTGCTTGGCATCACACTTATGGGCTGCCTGTGATCACAACCAATTGCTCAAACAATTATGGGCCATTTCATTTTCCTGAAAAACTGATCCCGCTGATCATCACCAACGCCTTGGCAGGAAAGCCGTTACCAATTTATGGCGATGGTTTGCAGATTAGGGATTGGCTTTATGTGGAAGATCATTGCCGCGCCCTAGAGACGGTGTTGGCGCAGGGTACACTGGGAGAAACCTACAATGTCGGTGGTAATAATGAAAAAACCAATATCGATATCGTAAAGCAAATTTGCCGGATGCTTGATATTGCCAAGCCTCGCACAGATGGGGCGCCTTATGAAGCGCAAATTACGCATGTTCAGGATCGGCCCGGGCATGACCGGCGCTATGCGGTTGACGCCTCCAAAATTAAAACAGAACTCGGTTGGGAACCTCAGGAAACCTTTGACTCCGGCGTTGCAAAAACGATTGATTGGTATCTGGCCAATTCTGTTTGGGTTGAGAATATTAAAAGCGGCGCTTACCGCGAATGGATGACACAGCAATATGGTCAAGGTTAAACAGCGCAAAGGCATCATTCTCGCAGGCGGATCTGGCACACGCTTGTTTCCGGCAACGCAAGTGACGTCCAAACAGCTTTTGCCGATTTATGATAAGCCGATGATATATTATCCGCTGAGCATTTTGATGCTTTCTGGCATTCGTGATGTTTTGATTATCTCCACCCCTAACGACATGCCGCGTTTTTCAGAGCTGCTCGGTGACGGCTCGCAGTGGGGTATGAATATTCAATATGCGGTGCAGCCTTCGCCTGATGGTTTGGCGCAGGCTTTTATCATCGGAGAGACATTCCTTGCTGG
>CAXTKN010000008.1:13397-22915 GCA_964244805.1 uncultured Aestuariivirga sp. | reverse complement strand
TGGCTTGATACCGGCACACATGACAGCTTGCTTGAGGCATCACAATTTGTCGCCACTTTACAAAAGCGCCAAGGCCTGATGATCTCATGCCCTGAAGAAATTGCGTTTAATAAGGGTTGGATTGATGCTGGTGCATTGGCGCTTCTGGCGGCGCCACTGTCAAAAGGCAGTTACGGGAAATATCTCTTGCGAGTACTAGAAGGCGATCACTGAAATTTATTTTTTCGCGGTGGCCATCAGCCATTCATGTTCCGGCGCGTTGTGGAATTTCCAGATGCGCTTGGGGCCTGCCATCACGTTGAGATAATACAGATCATAGCCATGCACCGTGGCGCAGGGGTGATAGCCCTTGGGCACCAGAACAACGTCGCCATCTTCAACGGCCATGGCTTCGTCCAGTTTTCGGTCATCAGTATAGACGCGCTGGAAGGCGAAGCCTTGGGGTGGATTGATGCGGTGGTAATAGGTTTCTTCGAGATATGACTCTTTTGGCAAATTGTCTTTGTCGTGTTTGTGCGGCGGGTAAGATGAGGTGTTGCCGTTTGGCGTAATCACTTCAACAACCAACAAGCCTTCGGCGCGCGGATCAGTTTCAGGCAAAATGTTGGTCACGTGACGGGTGTTCGAGCCTTTGCCCCGCACTTCTTGGCCCAAGGTATCTGGGGCAATCACCAGCGCTTCCAGTTTGCCTTTGGCGGGAGCGGTGCAAACGCCGATCACACAATCGGTCGTGGCTTCAATTTTCCATTTCGACTTGGGCGGCACATAAACCGACCATGGCTTTCCTTCGAAGGGTGACATGCGCTCGCCGATTTCACCAAAGTCTTTCCCGCCGACGGTCACTTTGCCTTTGCCGGAGATGAATACCAAACAGGCTTCGCGCTTATCATCGCTGCCCTTAGCAATCTTGCCCTTGGCGGTTTTCCAAAGATCAAAGCCTACATATTTCCATTTCGCGGATTTAGGGGTAACGGAAGTGACAAGGCCTGATTTCTTTTTGGGCTTCACAAGGAGCTTTGGCATTTTAATTTCCTAGTTTTTGCTTGGCGCGGCCTGCTTCATGTTTGGCATGAGCGGCTAGAACTGTAGGCCGCACTGAAACTTCAGGCACGCCAACATCCCACCAAGATCCACCCGCATCAGTTGTCATCATCGGATCAGTATCAATCACAATGACAGTGGTGCGGGTATTTTTCTTGGAGTCTTTCAAAGCTTGTTCAAGCTCAGCCAGTGATTTCACTTTAGATGCAATAGCCCCTTGTGAAGCAGCATGGGCTGCGAAATCAATGTTAGGTGAGACTTCTTGCTTCACGTTATAATCATAAAGATTGTTGAAACGCTCGCCACCTGTGCCATGTTGCAAGCGGTTGATGCAACCAAAACCGCGATTATCCAAGAGCACGATGGTTAGTTTTTGGCCAAGCATGATGGATGTTGCAAGTTCGGAGTTCATCATCATGTATGAACCATCGCCAATCATCACCACAACCTCCTTATCCGGCGTCGCCAGTTTAATGCCAAGTCCGCCCGCGATTTCATAACCCATGCAGGAGAAACCATATTCCATGTGGTAAGAGCCTGGATAGCTGGCTTGCCACATTTTATGCAACTCACCTGGTAGGCCACCCGCAGCACCCATCACCGTAACATCGCGTCCCAATGCCCGTTGCACAGCGCCAACCACTTGAGCATCGGATGGCCGCTCTTGATTGCCTGCCACTGTATAAGTGTCGGCAATTTTCATCCAATTTTTGAAACCGGTTTTCGCTTTTGTCGTCCATTCATCCGGCGCTTTCCATTTGCCAAGATTGGTGGAGAGTTCTTCGAGACCAACGCGAGCATCGCAAACCAGGGGCAGGCTGCGATGTTTATGTGCGTCGAAACTTTGTGTGTTCAAGCCAATTATTTTTGCAGTAGCGTTTTGAAATAATGTCCAAGAGCCGGTGGTAAAATCTTGAAGTCTTGTGCCGATGGCTAAAATCAAATCGGCTTCATTGCAGGCATCATTAGCTGAGGATGTTCCAGATACGCCAACAGCACCCATGTTAAGGGAATGTGTGAACGGTAAGGAGGATTTGCCTGCCTGCGTTTCAACAACTGGAATACCGTGTGCATCAGCAAAAGCACTCAGTGCTGCATTGGCTTCAGAAAAATTTACGCCTCCGCCTGCAACAATGACAGGTTTCTTTGATGCTTTAAGTGCTGCGATGGCGCGCGACAGTTCATCTTCGTCTGGGCGTGGTCTGCGGAAGCTCCACATCTGTTCTTCAAACATGTGGGCTGGATAATCATAGGCTTCGGCTTGCACGTCTTGGCAGAGTGAGAGTGTGACAGGTCCGCATTCGGCAGGATCAGTCAGCACGGCCATCGTGCGGGCAAGGGCTGGGATCAATTGTTCAGGGCGCATGATGCGGTCGAAATAGCGCGATACAGGTTTAAAGCAATCATTGACCGACATTGTGCCATCGCCGAAGACTTCAATTTGTTGTAAAACGGGATCGGGTTTGCGATTGGCGAATATATCGCCCGGCAGAAGCAGAAGTGGAATGCGGTTTACATGAGCGACAGCAGCGGCCGTTACCATGTTGATTGCACCGGGGCCTATTGAAGATGTGGCAGCCATGACTCGTTTGCGGTTGCTGGCCTTGGCAAAGGCGATGGCAGCCAGAGCCATGCTCTGTTCGTTTTGGCCACGGTATGTTGGAATTGTGTCGCGCACTTGAAACAATGCCTCACCCATGCCCACCACATTGCCGTGGCCAAAAATTGCCCACACGCCTGCAAAGATCGGCGTCTTCTTTCCATTGATCGTGGTCATTTGTTGCGTGAGAAATTTCACGAGGGCTTGGGCGGTGGTGAGGCGGATGGTGGTCATGTTATTTTCCTGTATTCAATTCACTTGTATCAACCAAAGAGCCCTCATCCCCCTTCGGGACCTTCTCCCATTCGCGAAGACGCAAACGGGAGAAGGCAATTTAATTGGCCTTCGCCCGCGCGATCTTGCGTGGGAGAAGGTGCCGACAGGCGGATGAGGGCTCTTGGCCACAATTTATAGCTTCTGGGCTTTATTCCAAATATGCACGAGGCTTGCGAACTTGTCAGCCATCATGTTGACGGCGGCGGTATCATCAATTTTACCTTGCAACCATTGTGATGCCGCTTCATTGAAAATGGTTCGACCTACGGCAAAACCTTTGACATGTTTCTTGCCAGTCACTGCGGCAAAGCCCTTGGCGAGTTCTTCTTCGGGTGCTTCCAAGCCCAACAGAACAATGCCACGGCAATGCGGATCAAAGCGATCAATGGTATCGGAGATTTCATCCCATGCCGCTGGATCTGCTTGTGGTTCGAGTTTCCACCAATCGGGTTTAATGCCAAGTGTATAAAGTTCAGTCATCGCGCGGGCGATGGTGTTTTTATCCATCGGGCCATTTTTGCTGGCAATTATTTCGACCAAAAGTTCGCGACCGACTTTGCGCGCCGTGGTGTAGAGATCACGAAGTTTGGCAGATTGCTCGTCTTTCATTTCTTGCGGATCATCAGGGTGATAGAAGGCTAAGCATTTAATCGTGTGGGTCACTGGCCAATCGACGAGGCGTGCGCCCACGTCCTGAGTGAATTCAAAGCGCAGGGGTCGAGAACCCGGTTGTTCTAAGGGCCTTCCAATCCAGAGGCCAAGTTTTGCTGCATCAAACATTGCTTCGCGGCCATAGGTGTCATCGAGCAAAGTGCCAAAGCCGGGTCTACCGCCGGACACTTTGCCGATAGCTTGCATGGCAAGGCGTTTGAAGGGGGCGATTTTCTCGCGTGATGCGCCAACTTTATCGGCCATGTCTTCCAATTGTTTGCGGTGGTCGATGGCAAAAGACAGGACTTGATCTGGCTGAGCGCGACGCGTGGTGGCCCAATGGATGTGGTTGATGTCTTCATCCTTGCGCAGAGCTAAATGTTTTGAGCCATGCTTCAAGAAATATTGCAGCTCTTCGAAAGTTGCGTATTCAGGCGAACAGAGTAGGCGTGAGACCGCAAAGGCCCCGCAGGCGTTGGCATAAGTGGCGCAGGTTTCATAAGGTTCGTCTCTGAGCCAACCACGCAGGAATCCCGACATGAAAGCATCGCCAGCGCCGAGAACATTATAGACCTCAATGGGAAAGCCTTTACCAATGATACCGCCTTCAAGCGAAGACGGAATTGCGCCGGGATACACAACGCAGCCCATAGGCCCACGCTTTAACACGATCACGCCTGTTGAATAGGAACGGATGATGCGCAATGCCTCAAGCGTGTCTTCGGTGCCGCCTGCAATATGGACTTCTTCCTCAGTGCCGATGATGAGATCACAATCGGCTAGAATGGATTGGAGGTGCGCGGTTACTTTGTCTGATTTGATATAGCGTTCTTCACCTGCGGCATGCCCAGCGAGGCCCCAGAGATTGGGGCGGTAATCAATATCGATGATGATCTTGCGACCACCCGCTTTGGCAATGGCCATGGCTTTGCGTTGGGCAGCATCAGTGTTGGCTTTGGCAAAATGTGTTCCGGTGACGAGCAGGGCTTTGGACGAGAGGACAAAGGCTTCGTCAACGTCATTTGCTTCAAGTGCCGAGTCAGCACAGTTGTCACGATAGAAAATCAACGGAAAGGTTTTGTCGTTTTCGACGCTCAACAATACAAGTGCAGTGAGACGATTTTTATCGGTGACTACCCCATTGGTGGCTACACCTTCACGGGCCAGTTGCTCCAAAACAAACCGCCCCATTTGCTCATCACCCACGCGGGTGATGAGACCAGATTTTAGGCCAAGACGCGATGTGCCGATGGCGATGTTGGTGGGTGAGCCTCCAACCGATTTGGCAAAGGATGCGATGTCTTCAAGCCGCGAGCCAATCTGCTGGCCATAAAGATCAACCGAGCAACGGCCCATGGTGATGACGTCGAGTGTAATCAATTCCGCCTCCGGGTGGATTTTCGAGAAGTGAAACAATAATTCTAACTATAAGTCAATATAGAACTTATGTTCTATTATTTCTTGCGGCGCTCGGCCACAGCTACAGTCAGCGTCATGGCCAAAGAAAGAGTGGCCGCCATGGAGCGGAAACCTTCGAAATTGGCTTCTTGCACTTCAAACCAAGGCCTGGCGATGGGTGCGAGTGGTGAGAAAGGCGAGTCGGTGATGGCGATGATGGGTACGTTGCGTGCTGCAGTGTCTTGCGCCAGTTTGATGGTTTCGGACGCATATGGTGTGAAGCTTATGGCTAAAACGACATCGCGCTTTGAGGCAAAGCTGACATCTTCGGCTGCAAGCCCCCCAGTTGCGCCGATCAGATTATTGCGAATGCCGAGTTTGCCAAACGCATAGGACATATAAGACGAGATCGGGAAGGAACGGCGTAGGCCGATGAGAAAGATTGTGTCGGCCTTGGCCAACATATCGACGGCTTGTTCGAGTTTGGCAGCATCTAGCTTTTCGCGGAGGTCATTCAATGATTTTTGTGAAGCATCGCTGAAGCCTGAAAAAATAACGCTGGCTTTTGATGCCGTAATGGCATGTTCACGCATGTGTTCGATGCGTTCTTCATAGTTCATAATCCGGTCGCGCAGGCGCGAACGGAACACGTCTTGAAGGTCTGAGAATCCTGCATAACCCAGGCTTTGGGAGAAGCGTACCAGTGTTGAGGGTTGCACATCGGCGGCCAAGGCGATTGAAGCCACGGTGCCGAAGGCGATTTCATCGGGTTGATCTAATGCGTAAGTGGCAACCTGTGCGAGGCGGCGCGGCAGGCCAGGTGCTCGTTCAACGATGAGGGCTTTCAGAGATGCAAAATCACGGGGTGTTTCCATGTTTTTGACAAAAGCACGTAAAATAGAATTTGCCAAGCGTGATAGAATGAATGTTCCTGCACGCTATGCGAGTTTTTAAAACCTATGATAGAAATCAATTCTAGATGGGGTAATTTGTCCTTAGGGCGGGTTTTGAAGTTGGGCGCTAGGGCAGTAGCGGAGAGGGCTGCGCCTGCACTCGAGGGCCTTTAAAGTGAGTTTAAAAGCCTAGTGGAAGAATAAATTATAAAGGGCCCCCCTCAGTCCTTCGGACAGCTCCCCCAACAAGTTGGGGGAGCGTATAATAGATCGCGCTCCCTCAGCTCTGCTGGGGGAGGTGCCCGAAGGGCGGAGGGGGAACCTGCTCTAGTTCGCTCAGCCCTCGTCGAACCCTCTCGCACGATACGGTCTACGACGTTGGGTGTTAACGGGGGGAAGGCTTGAATCAGGAGCCGCTATGGCTTGTTTAATCCGCCGCAAAATCACTGCGCGGTCTTTGTCGGTGGCGGCTTTTGCCAGTGTATCATGCAAATCAAGAACGATGCTTTGGGCGTCATTGTGCCAATCGAGCTGGGCCACTGCGCCTTGATCAATCCGAGGCTTCATCGTGCCTGCGACCAGCTTGGCATTATCGCCCCACAGGTCATAGGTTTCATCGAGGGCAGGGCGGATGATGCGGTCGTCGGGGAGGAGTTTCCCCTTGATTGAATCTTGTAACGCAATTTGCCGCTCTTCTTCGCCATGTGTTAGGAACAGAGTGCGCGTAATTGGCAGGCGTTCGGAAATCCAAGCTTCAAGTTCTGGCCCATCAGCGTGGCCGGAATAATCTTCAATATTTCTGATCGTGGCAGCAACGGCGATTTCTTCGCCCATGATCTTCACGTGTTTCTCGCCCGCCATAAGTAGCGCACCCAATGTGCCTGTGCCTTGATAGCCAACAAACAGAACAGTTGTCGATTTTTGCCAGAGGCGGTTTTTCAGGTGGTGACGAATGCGGCCGGCTTCGGCCATGCCGGATGCTGAGATCACGATATGAAAGCCCGAGAAATTGTTCAGGCCTTTGCTTTCTTCAACCGACTCGGTTGATTTAACCAAGGGCGAGTTGAAGGCTTTGGCTAAGTCTGCGCCGTTTTCCAATTCTGCCGCGTGCTTGCGGAAGATCGCCGTAGCTTTATTAGCGAGAGGCGAATCGATGAAAATGTTGCCTTGAGGAGCCAGCTTATGATCCATGATGTAGACCAGATCGGTGACCACTTCCTGGGTGCGCTCAACAGCGAAAGATGGAATGAGCATTACCCCGCCTTTAGCTGCCGCATCTTTGAGTTCCGTTGCCAGTAACTCGCGGCGCTTCTCCAAGCTGCGCTCAAATCGATCTTTGCCGCCATAGGTGGATTCGCAGACTACATAGTCCCAACTTATTGGCGATATAGGATCACGCTCGAGCAATTTATTGTCGGGGCCGATATCGCCGGAGAATAAAATGCGCACAGGTTTTTTTCCGGCCTGTTCGACTTCAACTTCGATTGACGCGGAACCAAGCAAATGGCCCGCATTCCAATAGCGCGCGCGAATACCTTTGGCAGGCGTAATCCACGCTTCATATTCAACGGGGACAAGATGCTTGATGGCTTCCATGGCATCTTCCAAAGTGTAGATGGGTTCAACGGCGGGCAAGCCTTTCCTGGCATTGCGCTCGTTCAAATTTCGCACCTCGGATTCCTGAATGAAGCCTGAATCCGGCAACATGATTTGACAGAGATCAACTGTGCCGGGTGTGCAATAGATTTTCCCGGCATAACCATGTTTGGTCAATTTAGGGATGACGCCCGTATGATCAATATGCGCGTGGGTGAGCAACATCGCATCCAAAGATTTTGGTTCAAACGGGAAGGGGCGGTAGTTCAGCGCGCTCATGGTCTTCGAACCTTGGAACATGCCGCAATCGATGAGCACGCGGACTCCATCAGTTTCAAGCAGGTAGCATGACCCTGTGACTGTTCGGGCGGCACCGTGAAATGAGAGTTTCAATGTCATCATCTATTCCTTTGGAATTTTAAGACCGAGGTCCAACAGCGCTTGCCACGCGGTCTCTGGTGTATCGGCGAAGGTGAAGAGATTTAAATCTTTTGGGTTGATCAATTTGTGTTTAGCAAAATGTTCAAAATTTATAGCTTCTTTCCAAAATTTTGAATCGAATAGTACGACGGGCAAGGCCTTGGTCATTTTTCCGGTTTGACGCAAAGTGAGCAATTCAAACAACTCATCCAATGTGCCAAAGCCGCCGGGGAACACCACGAGTGCCGCAGCGCGCATGGCAAAATGCATTTTACGCATCGCAAAATAGTGGAAACGAAATGTCAGTTCGGGAGTGGAAAAGGGATTGGGTTCTTGCTCGTGGGCGAGCGTAATATTGTAGCCGATACTTTTGGCACTGGCATCATAGGCGCCGCGGTTTGCGGCTTCCATAATGCCGGGGCCACCGCCTGTGGCGATGACGTTTTCTCTGAAACCTTTTTGTTCAATTTTAGCGCCGCTATTTTCGGAACTGAGTTTCCCAAATGCACGCGCTGCTTCATACCAACCACTGCCGTCACCTTCGCGCACGCGGGCCGAACCGAAAACAACGATGGTTGATTCAATGGCCATAGCTCTTAAGGTTTCTTCGGCCTTCATATATTCGAGTTGGAACCTGATCCCTCTGGTTGAGTCGCCAAGCAGAAAGTCTTGGTCCAATGCCGCCAAGCGGTAAGCAGGGCTGTTCAATGCGGCTTCGATGGAGGGACGATCGGTTGTGGTCAAAGCAAATCCTCGATTCATATTTGTCGTTAATGACTAAGCGCTGCGACCTTTGCAATCAAGTGACGTCTGTGACAGAGTTAAGCAGAAGAGGAATTTATGATGGCAATTGCAAAAGCATTTCAGGTCGAGCCGGGCAAGAAGGTTGACCTTCAGAAATATGATCCGCGCGATATGGCAGGCTTTATGGATAAAGATAAAACCAAAGCTGAAACGGAAGACGATTCAATTGCCATCGATGCTCTGCAGAACATTCTCTATGCTGAAGGCAAGCGTGCGTTGTTGGTTGTCCTCCAAGGTATTGATGGTTCGGGCAAGGATGGCACGGTGCGGGCGGTGTTTAACTATAGCGGCCCAATCGGGGTTGTGAACACATCATTCAAAGGGCCAAGCGTTGAGGAGCTGAGCCATGATTATCTTTGGCGCGTTCACAAAGCCTGTCCGCCACGTGGCATGATCGGAATTTTTAATCGTTCACATTATGAAGATGTTTTGGTTGCCAAGGTGAAGAAATTTGCCACACCAGAATCTATCGAGCAGCGCTATGGGCAGATTAATGATTTTGAAAAACTGCTGGTGGCCAATGGTACGACCATTTTAAAGTTCATGCTCAATCTTTCGAAGGATGAGCAGAAAGTGCGGATGCAAGATCGTGTTGACGATCCGACCAAAAGGTGGAAGTTTAATCCCGCAGACTTGGAAGACCGGGTGTTGTGGGATGATTATATGAAGGCTTATGAAGTGGCCCTGGAGCGCTGTTCAACCGAGCACGCGCCGTGGCATATTATCCCTGCCGATCGAAACTGGGTGCGCAACGGCTTGATCGCCAAAATTGTACGCGAGACTTTGGAAAAGATGGATTTAAAATTTCCAGAGCCGAAAGGTTGGGATCCAAAGACTGT
>CAXTKN010000008.1:0-13297 GCA_964244805.1 uncultured Aestuariivirga sp. | reverse complement strand
TGGAAAAGATGGATTTAAAATTTCCAGAGCCGAAAGGTTGGGATCCAAAGACTGTCACAATTATCTAGCGTATACCTCTGATCCAGCCTCGGAAATATTGTAAGAACCCAGGGTGATACCATACTTCTGATATGCCGTTTATTGGTTGAGTTGCGAGTTTGCTATCGTTGGCGCTCAAAATGGCTTGCGTTAAAATGGGCAGGGCTGCCGCTGTTTGCAGATAGGGATAGGTTGCAAAGGAATCTTCGGCTGTCGGTTCGATTTTAGATTTTCCGATAATGTTGCCGGTATCAATGCCTTCATCGACAAGATGCACCGTGACGCCGCAATTATCTTTGTCGTTTTGATAAAGCGCCCAATAGGCACCATGAGCACCACGATAAGCAGGCGTGATTCCTTGATGGGAATTGATGAAAATGGCCTTGGTCGCTGACAAGGTTTTTTTGCCAATGATGCGTGTGCCGTTGACGACAATGATGTCTGGGTCGATTTCTGCTAGGCGTGTGCGAAAGGTTTCGCTGTTCACACTGTCTATTTGTTGAATAGAGGAAGTGAGCGGTTCGGTTGGTTCTAATCCCATATCATGACAAATGGACTTGATGCGGTTTTGAGAGCGCGCTGTGATGAAGGGTCTGATGGCCAGTATAAAAGCCAGTTGATCGGTTACGGCCAAAACCCCAAGTTTTTTAACACGGTTTTTTAAAAGTTGTGCGCGGGATTGGGGTTGCTCAATAAAAGCTGGAAACAGTCCGAATTCCTTGATGAGATGGTTGTAGACAATCCAAGTCGTTGGATTGTCACTGCCGAGCAAGACGAGTTTTTTATGGATGTTCTGCAAGCGCTAAGGTACCGATTTCTCAATTTGGACGTAGCAGCAAAAAAGCATAAATAGAAAAATGAATCATTTACAGGTTCTGCGTGCTGAACTTCCATTCTTAAGGGTTGATTTACCATGTTTTGCTTAAACCTTGTTTAAATTCTTCCAGATTGGAACTTGGTCATGACAAAATTCGGCTCGAAAATTGCTTTTGCTTCTGCGGCATTATGTGTGTTTGCTGGGGGTTTGCAAGCTGCAGAGCCTGCTATGCAAATTGAATATGTGTCTGGCAAGGTGTTGGTCAATGCGGGCAAAGGGTTTCGGCAGGTTGCTGAGGCTGGGCTGCTGAAGGCGGGCGACCGATTGCTCATTGGCAAAGACAGCACAGTTACGATAAATTTTAACGACGCCCATTGTTCGGTCAGCTACGCGGCTCCCTCAATTGTTGTGGTTCCTGTAATGGCACCTTGCAAGCCCGGTGATACGCTCGCAGCCGTGGGAAATGAATTTGCGGTCCCTGCAAACGCAGCGGGTGTTGCCGTTGTTGGAGCGGCAGTTGATACCACTATACCCGTGACTATTGGAATCGCAGTTGAAGGTGCAGGCCTTCTTGCAGCGGGGTACGTGGCTTTCGCGGCGACTCCTGCTGCCAGCGGTGTTAGCCCTTAATTTTTCTGGCTCTTTCGCAGGTCTATCCGGCAATCGGATTGTTGAGCATTGATTCTGTAAATTTACTCGCTTTTTGCTCGGAACTCTCGGTTTTCAGCCAATATTCGCGCGAGAAGTGTTATTGAAATCAAATTCTGGCTCATCTGTGATAGGCTAACCTTTTATTTTAGTAAGGTTTAGCTCGTATTAGTTGCATTTCTTGAATGATCGCTAACATTGTGGTTGACTCTTGAAGTTGCCTTGGGTAGCCATGCAAATGTAATTCATTGACTAGGGGATTTGTTCATGGCTACTCGTTTAACGTCTTTAGTGCTCGTTGCATCAATGTTGGGTTTGAGTGCTGCGCAAGCTGCTTCGAATTTTGCTGAAATCAACTTGATGCAGGGCAAAGTTCTGGTCAATCAAGGTGAAGGTTTTGTTGCTTTGGCTGAAGGTTCTGCTTTGAAGGCAGGCGATAAGGTTTTGGTTGGTAAAGATAGCAGTGTCATTATTGCCTATAATGGTGGATGTGCTGTTTCGATCAATGAAGCAAAAGTTGTGACTGTTGCCAAGGCTGCGCCTTGCAAAGCAGGAACGACAGCTGCGGTTATCGGTTCAAGCCTGATTTCTCCGGCTGCTGACATGGATCCAGGTGCTCCTCCGGTTGCCGCTGGTGCGGCTTTGTTGCCTTTGCTCTTGTTGGGCGGTGGTGCAGTGATTGTTGGTACTGTGGTTTTGTTTGGTACGCCTAAGAATAATCCGGTATCACCTGGGCCTTAATTGATTTGTTAGGTTTTTAATTGGCCTCATCTGAGAAGATGAGGCCAATTTCGTTGAAGTAATGAATTATGAAAAAAAATAGTCTTTGGACGTTAACCGTAGCTATTTTTTTTGCAATTGTGCTGATCAGCGGCGGCAATTTCCTTTCATCGTCTAATCGGTTGGGATTGCTTTCGGGTTTGAGCCTTTTGCTGCTGGCGGGCTCGTTCTGGCGTTTGCGCCATAGTGTTCCTAATAAAAATGTAGTTTTTGCATCAATCATCATTTTGCTGGGTATATTGGTTGTTTTTGTGCAGCTTATCCCCTTGCCGCCGGAACTATGGACATTGATTCCGGGGCGCAGTGGTATTTCTATGGATTTATCCCAAGTGGGATTGAAAGGAACTTGGCTCCCGCTGTCGCTCAGCCCTTATTCGACAAAACAAGACTTTTTGTCTTTGCTTCCTGGTTTCGCAGCATTTTTCGCAGTATTGACGGTGCCTGAAGAAAAATGGGATCGGATTATCATCGCATGGGTAGGTCTTGCCATCATCTCAATTATTGTTGGTTTGGCACAGAGATTCCAAGGCCCCCAAGGATACTTTAATTTCTTTGAGTTGAAGGACTCAATTATCGCTTCGGGTTTTTTTGCAAATCACAATACTTTTGCTGCGCAGCTCTATAGCGCGATTCCGATGATTGCAGTTTTGGTTTTGCTGAATTTGAGACATCGTCGATCGCCAAAAGTTGTTGTTATTATGTTAGGTTTTCTTGCCGTCATCCTTTTTATTGCCGGAGTTGGTGCAACGGGATCGCGTATGGGAGCGCTATTATCGATGCTAGCTGCGATTTTCACGTTATTTTTGGTTTTCAGTGTAAACGAGACAGGACAGAGTAGACGTTACGGTATTATTGGTGCCTTCATAGTCATCGTGGTTTCGGCGCAGTTTTGTTTGGTGGCTTTGTTGAGATTTGCCGCACACGATACAATTTCTGATTATCGCGGGACTATTTATTCGACGAGTTTCACCGCGGTCAAAAACTATTTTCCAATTGGCAGTGGGTTTGGCACCTTTGTGCCAGTCTATCAATTATACGAATTGCCCGACCAGCTGATCGGGTTTTATGTTAACCATGCCCATAACGATTGGCTTGAGCTTTTATTGGAGGGGGGGCTCCCCATTGCCTGTGTGATTCTGGCTTTCTTGTTTTGGTATATTTCATGTACCGTAACAGTTTGGCGGGCTGCAAAGGGAAGCATATATGCAAAAGCAGCTGGCATTTCGATTGCTTTGATCCTTATTCATTCGTTCGTAGATTATCCGCTGAGGTCGCCTGCTCTTATGGTATTTTTCGCGATTTGTTGTGGCATGTTGGCCAATGGCACTTCAATTTTCAAACGACCTGAAGAGCCTAACCAAAAAGGCAAAACTCAGTCAAACCAAGAACCCATTTCATTTAGGCCACGCCCGGGCGGTTTTGTTCGTAACCCGGCTCAGCTCTGAATTATTTTTGGTTAAGTCTATGACTTCGGAAAGAAGAATTCATACGTTTTGACCGCTCAATGATGCAAAAAATTTAGTCGCGAAGAAAAAATAGAGGATTGTTTTTGATCGATTTACATAGCCATATTTTGCACGGCGTGGATGACGGCGCGCTTGATTTGAATATGTCCATCGAAATGGCAAAAATTGCTGTTCAAGACGGCATCGAAGTTATGGCTTGCACGCCACACTTTATGTTAGGTCTTTATGAAAATGAAGTGGGAGATATTAGGCAACGAGTTGCAGATCTCAATCAAGAGTTTATTGGGCGCGACATTGATCTTGCCCTTGTGGTTGGTGGAGATGTTCATGTCCGCCCTGACCTAACAGATTGTTTGCGCAATGACCGTGTGCTGCGCTTGCACGATTCACGCTATGTGCTGTTTGAGCCCTCGCATATGACAATGCCACCTCGGCTTGAAAACTTGCTGTTTAACGTTTTAATGGCAGGATTTGTGCCAATTTTAACTCATCCGGAACGGTTTCGGTGGATTGAACAAAATTATGAAGTTTTTCAGCGGTTGGTCGCCGCTGGTGTCTGGATGCAATTAACTTCGGGTTCAATTACCGGTCGCTTTGGAAAACGTCCGCAGTATTGGGCACAAAAAATGCTTTCTGATAACTTGGTTCACATAATAGCCACAGATGCGCATAATACTACAAGTAGGCCTCCTTTGATGTCGGGAGCATTGCAAATTGCAGCAGGGGAGGTAGGATTGGACGAAGCTCATCATCTTGTGCTAACGCGTCCACAAGCGGTGCTTGAGAATGTGCCACCAGAACGAGTTGTGCCGTTGATTGCACAGCGAAAACCAGAGCCAGAGCAAGTTTCGCGTTGGCGCACGTTTTTTCGAAGGGGCAAGTGAAGTGTTATTTTTGCAAAAACTAAATTTCTTTGTCAGATTTCTAGTTGTCTTGCTTGTCGCCTTTTTGATTGTTGGTTGTTCTGGTTCGAGTAACCAAGGTATTGGTGGGGGCAATTTTCAGCCTACTGCATCATCAAAAACAGCTCCAGAAAAAATTGATGGTAATGCTGCTGCCAATGCGCAGAAAATTTTTGCCGCCAATTCAAACGGCGGAGGGGCAGGTAATGAGGACTACCGCATAGCGGCTTTAGATGTTCTTCAGATTGCAGTTCTTGGCGTAAAAGATCTTAACAATACGGTGCAAGTGAGCACGCGCGGTATGATTTCATTGCCTTTGATAAACACTGTTAAGGCAGGCGGACTAACGACAACTGAACTTGAACAAGACATTGCGCGAAAGTTATCAGCCAATTACTTGCAGTCGCCGCAGGTGACAGTGTTTGTGAAGGAATACAACAGCCAGCGGGTGACTGTGGACGGTGCGGTCGTCAAGCCAGGCATATTTCCAATTGTTGGTAAAATGTCTTTGCTTCAGTCAATTGCTTTGGCAGAGGGGTTAAATCGTGTTGCCGACCCAACGGGCGTGATTATATTCCGCCAGACCAATGGCCAAAAGCAAGCTGCACGTTTTGACTTGAAAATGGTTCGTGCAGGTAAAATTGCTGATCCACTTCTGGTGGCTGGTGATATAGTCATGGTTGATGAATCAACAACCCGCACGACTCTAAGAGATATCAATGATTATTTGCCTTTCTCTGGGATATTTAAACTTCTGTGACTGGAGTGGTAGTCAGCCAAATGAATGACCACAGCCAACAATCTGACCCTCGTGGCGCGGACGAACGCGCGATCATTGCTCGTAAAGGCAGTGAGGTAACTGATTACGGCCGTGCTGAGGGTTATCCTTATCCGTATTTTCCGCAATATGGAGCGGAGACCAATGAAACTGAAGCGCGATTTGACATTTACCGACATATCCGAACTTTAGCCAAGTACCGTGGGATGATATTTTCGATCATGGCGACGGCCCTTGTGGCTGCTGCTGTCATCACATTTTTGATGACACCTGTTTACCGGGCCACAGCGAGCATTCAAATTGATCGTGAAACAGTCAACGTCGTTGATGTGAAAGGGGTTCAATCTGAGCAAGATTCAGCCGCAACCGACTTTTATCAAACAAAGTATGAATTGTTATCAAGCCGGTCTTTAGCCGAACGCGTCATCAATAGTCTGGGATTGGCGGACGACACGGCTTTTCAGAAAGAAAGCAAGACTTGGACAGGTATGATTGCCAATTTAATGTTTGGTGTTGCGTCCAGCGATCCTGGACAAAAAGACATTCTGGAACGATCGCGCAAAACAATATTGACGGTGACAAAAAATGTCACGATCGCTCCGGTGAGAGGATCGAGGATTGTGAAAATCAGTTATGATCACACCGACCCGCTGGAAGCTCAGAAAGTTGCTAATGGATATGCTGATGCATTTATAGCTGATAATCTGGATCGCCGATATGATGCAACATCCTATGCCCGGAAGTTTTTAGAAGAACGACTTCAGCAATTAAAGGTTAAGCTTGAGGATTCCGAAAAGCAGCTTGTTCAATATGCTGAAAAAAATGGCATCATCAATCTTGATGATAACAAGAACTTGGCTGTGACAGATCTTGAGGCTGTAAACACTAAGTTGACGGAGGCCCATTCCTTACGGGTAAAGGCAGAAACCTTATGGAAACAAGCAGAAGCAACCAGCGGATTTGGTCTTAAAGAGATTCTAGACAGTAAGGCAATTCAAGAAAATCAAAAACTGCGAACTGAACTTGCTGCGCAGTACCAACAGAAACTTGCAATTTATAAACCAGCTTTCCCTGAAATGGTTCAGTTGCGCAATCAGATCAAAGAACTTGACCGACAAGTTCAAAGCGATACTCAGGCCATAAAGGAATCGATTCGTGCTGCTTATCTAACAGCGAAGGAAGAAGAAGATTCTTTGCAATCGCAGCTAACAAATGTGAAGTCTGAGGTTGTGACTTTGCGCAATAGCAATATCAATTATACAATATTGAAGCGCGAGGCAGACACAAACCGAACTCTATATGACGGTCTTTTGCAGCGTTATAAGGAGATTGGTATTGCTGGTGCTGTAGGCAGCAATAATATTTCTGTCGTTGACGCTGCCGCTCTTCCGCGTCTCCCGCAATCACCGAATCTTGTACTCAATCTTATCGTGGGATTAATTGCGGGAACATTGCTTGGTGTTGCGCTTGCTTATTTGTTCGATTATCTTGATGATAGTTTTAAAACACCTGAAGATCTAGAATCTGTTATTGGTCTTTCGGTTATTGGGGTTGTGCCAAAGCCCGCCGTTGGATTGGACGTTGACGATGAATTGAACAACCCCAGATCTGGTATTGCCGAAGCAATAAGATCACTTCGCACAGGTTTGCAGTTTGCAACCAGCGAGGGTTTGCCAAAGACACTGCTCATAACCAGTAGCAAGCCTTCTGAAGGAAAAACGACAAATTCAATCGCCCTCGCTAAATCTCTTGCGAGTATTGGGCTTAATGTATTGTTGATCGACGGAGACTTGCGCAATGCTTCTGTTCATCGACGCATCCGGTGCAGCAATGAATATGGCTTAAGCAACTATTTGACGGGCAATAGACTTCCAGAAGAAGTGGTGCAAGGCAGCGATACCGAAGGCCTTGTTATTATGGCTGCTGGGCCATTGCCGCCAAACCCAGCCGAATTATTGGCTGGCCCGCGGATGGCAGCTCTATTGGCAATGGGCATGGAGTCTTTTGATATTGTTGTTATTGATGGCCCGCCGGTTATGGGATTGGCGGACGCGCCATTGCTGGGCAGTATGACTCGCGCCACGCTTCTTGTTGTGGCGGCTAATGAAACAAAACAAAACACAGTTAAAGTTGCGATGAAGCGTTTAAAACTAGCTCGGGCCAACATCATTGGGGCATTGCTCAGTAAATTTGATGCAAAGCTGACCGGTTATGGCTATGGTTATGGGTATGGTGATTACGACTATCACAGCTATGGCAACGCTAGGTTGCCTAGCCAAGACTCATAGATCGGTTGTGGAAAAAATTTCGATCAATCATCCCGCATTGCGGACTGCGGTGAACCTCTATCGACAGCCATCTCTTGCCAGATCGCTTGAAAAGAAGGGACTGCCGCAAGGGATGGCCGAACTTTTGGGAGTCGTGTCAACAGCCGATGATTCATCTCAGCTTGCTGATGAACTGGGCTCGTCTCCAAGCGAACTCAGGGCTGCATGTATTTTATTTTTGCAAACTGTGGTTTTCTATCAGGGTGCCAGTGACTCGCGACTCCTGGCATTACCTGAAAATTTTAATTCAGCTCAACTGCGCGATCATAAGCGCCTTCTCTTGAAATGGCTTCATCCCGATCGCAACCACAACAGTTGGGAAAGCAAATTGTTTTTACGCGTTCAAAGTGCTGCTAGCCGACTGCAATCTCAAGCTAAAGACGAGGGTGGAAAAACTATAAATCAAGCGTTGGTGTCGCCCACTAATGCTCTATTTCATCATAAAAATATTCATTCATTGAAGCGGCAGAGGCCTTCTCATTTATGGGGGAATATTTTCAAAGCAGGATTGGTAAAACTTTCTTTGATGATCGTAGTTTTTGCGGTTATCTTTTATGTCATGACAGCCGCCTGGAATGATGGGCGTGTTGTCGTTCAGTTTTATGAGGCTGGCAATTGAAAAAAGTTGATAGAATGATGAGCCTGCAAAAGCCAGCGGCGCAGCTCAACCCAAAGCTTTGGCACAAAACCTTGCTGTCGACACTTTTCGTGCTCCTGATCGGTTTTGGATTATGGTTCTTGCCGCAAGCCTATTATGCTGAAGATTCGCCAGGTCTCCTGCCTCCTGAGACTTTGCCCGAGAATGCTGCGGTAGAACTCAAAAAATATTTGCCAGACCAGATTAAAAATTTGATTGCAAGGGAAAGAGGTAAGTTAGCGGCAGAGCCGCTTGACCGTGCTTCCTTGTTGAACCTAGCCGTTCTTTTTGAATTGAACGGCGAGAAAGATATAAGCAACCAAGTCGCGGTTCTGGCTGCAAATCGGTCGTTGAGAGACCTTGCGGCACAGTCAGCGGCTCTCAATCTTTCATTGAATAAAAGTGATTATGTAGATGCCATGCGACGTATTGACGGACTGCTACGTTCACGGCCTGAGTTTTCATCAAAAATTTATCCTACTCTGCTGGCGATTATAGCCAAACCCGCGGGTTTAGATTCGGTGGTGAATGAACTCATTAACGAACCGCCGTGGCGAACCGATTTCATGGATTTTGCCGCCAAACAGACTAATCAAACCGCCAGCTTTTATTCGATAATTTCTGGTTTGAGATCAAAGAAGGCGGATGTTTTTGATCGCGAACTTGGTTCATATTTGACGAATTTAATTTCGGCTAAAGCCTATGAAACGGCATATTTTGTTTGGCTGGATTTTTTGTCGCCAAATGAGTTGAGCAAGGTTGGATTAATTTTTGACGGTAATTTTGATGTCAAGGCAAGAAGCTTGTATTTTGGTTGGAATTTTGATGCTGCTCCCAATACCGACCTTTCGATTGCAGTAAGACCCGGAACAGCAGCAGACCAATCTTTAAAACTAAATTTCCTTTCAGCCAAAAAATCATTTGGCGTTGTCTCCCAAAACTTAAGACTTGACGTAGGCCGCTATAGGCTTTCTGCCGAGTCTTATGCAAACCGATTGCAGAGTTCTGGTGGTTTAATGTGGCGGATTTTGTGCACTGAAACCGGGCTAACCCTTGGCGACAGCCCTAAGTTTTTAAGTCCTTCACCTTGGCAAGAATTTGTAATTGAATTTGAGGTTCCCGCTGATCAATGCGGCACCCAAACTCTAAAACTTATTTGGGGTTCGCCAGCTGAACTTGATCAAGTTGTGAGTGGTCAGATCTATTTTGACAATTTTGAAATCGCTTTGCAAAAATAATTAAGAGGTCATTTTTTGTTTTTAACAGTTCCCAGACAAGATCTTGTTGCCAATACCTTGGAGTTTGAACAGCTGCCTTTTGTTAAAGCGTCTGGATTTCGCGAATATGATGCGAGGTGGATTTTTGAAAAAGAAATTAATCTCTATGGTGTTCAGGCGATTGGCATGGGTTTGGGAACGTTAATTCATGAACGTGGGGTCCGTCCCGATATCGTGGTCGCTCATGATTTTAGACACTACTCCTCAGCGATCAAACATGCACTGGTGCTCGGTTTGATTTCGTCGGGCTGCAGAGTGCACGACATTGGCATGGCAATCACGCCTATGGCCTATTTTGCTCAATTGGAACTCGATATTCCAGCTGTTGCAATGGTGACAGCTTCCCACAACGAAAATGGTTGGACCGGCATCAAGATGGGCATGAAACGGCCTCTGACATTTGGGCCCGACGATATGTTGGCGCTTAAAGACATTGTTATGAATGGCAAGGGGGAACCAAAACAAAGTGGATCAGTAGTCCGTGTTGATGGGATTTTTGAAAAATACAAAACTGATCTAGTAAAAGGTGGAAAAATTCGCCGCCCAATAAAAGTAGCTGTGGTTTGCGGCAATGGAACTGCTGGAGCGTTTGCACCGGAGGTTTTGCGTGAGATTGGCTGTGAGGTTGTGGAAGTCGATTGTGAGCTTGATTATGCCTTTCCCAACTATAATCCTAATCCCGAAGATCTAAAGATGCTTGGGGTGATGACAAAAGCTGTGAAGGCGCATAATGCGGATTTGGCAATGGGTTTTGACGGCGATGGTGACCGTCTCGGAATTGTCGACAATGAGGGTCACGAGATATTTGCTGACAAACTGGGTGTTATCATTTCGCGTGATATGGCAGCTATTATTCCCAATGCAAAATTTGTAGTAGATGTAAAATCGACTGGACTTTTCAAATCTGATCCTGTGCTAAAATCGCTGGGTGCTACAGTTGATTACTGGAAGACAGGACATAGCTATATCAAGCAGCGTACATCAGAAATTGGAGCAGTGGCCGGATTCGAAAAATCGGGACATTTCTTTCTGCGGGATCCGTTTGGCCACGGATATGATGATGGAATTGCTTCGGCTATAGTCATTGCACGATTGCTCGACCGCGCACCAAATAAGTCTATGGCTCAACTTTACCGAGACCTTCCGCAAACATATTCCACACCAACAATGTCTCCACATTGTGCTGATGATGAGAAGTATGGTGTTGTCCAAAAACTGGTTAAAGAGATAGTTGAACTGCAGCTTGTGGGCACCAAGATTGCGGGCCATCGGATTGCAGCGGTAAACACAGTGAACGGAATTCGGTTTGAACTTGCCGATGGAAGTTTTGGATTGATCCGTGCATCGTCTAACAAGCCAGAATTGGTAGTAGTGTGCGAAAGCGTATCTTCAACAAAACATATGAGTGAAATATTCAACTTTATTCTTTCGCTGTTAGAAAAATGCCCTTCAGTTGGCGAATTTAATCAGAAGATTTGAAGATGGCGCAGCATCCCATTATTCCTGTGATACTAAGTGGAGGCGCAGGTGAGCGATTGTGGCCTTTATCGCGGGTGGAAACACCAAAGCAATTTCTTAAATTTGGCAGCGATCATTCCCTTATTCAGGAAACCATGTTGCGCTGCGCTTCGAGTGAGTTTGATCAAAGACCAATTATTCTGTGCGGTGAAAGCCAACGATTCTTGATAGCAGAACATGCTCGCGCTATCGGAGTTGAAGCTGAAATTGTTCTTGAGCCAATGCGGAGGGATTCGTGTGCTGCGGTGGCTGCGGGTTGTTTGTTAGCTTTAAAGCGATCACCCGATGCGATGGTATTAGTTGTTCCGGCTGATTCCTACATTAAAGAAAAGGATAAATTTATTCGGGCTGTTGCCTCTGCTGCACGTGAAGCCGAAGAAGGCTTTCTTACAACATTTGGGATTGAGCCATCTTTCCCAGCGACAGGATTTGGTTATATCAAGCTTGGGAACATTCTGTATGGTAATGGCAGTTACCAAATTGAAAAATTTGTAGAAAAGCCAAACCTCATCGTTGCGGAAAGCTATATTCAGCAGGGATATCTATGGAACAGCGGAAGTTTTCTTTTTCGCGCGGCCAGTTTTTTGGCTGAACTGCAGATCTATGGTCATGATGTGTTTTTAGCTGTTCAAGGCGCAGTGAAGGGTGCAATTTCTGATTCTGAATTTGTGAGGTTGGAGGCTGAAGCTTTTGCCAAGTCCCCACAAATTTCCATTGACTATTGCGTAATGGAAAAAACCCAAAAGGCAGCTGTTTTTAAAGTTGATTATTCTTGGAGTGACATTGGGACGTGGGATGCGGTACAAGATTTGTTACCGAAGGATAGGTTCGGAAATACTATCGACGGTTTGGGAATAATATTTGAAGGCTCAAATAATTTTGTTCATTCTCAAGGTGTTCAAACGGCTCTTGTTGGAGTCGATAATCTAATTGTGGTTGTGTCTGAGAAAGAGGTCATGATCACAAAGCGAGGACAGTCTGGCCGGCTCAAACCCTTTCTTGTCGAGTTTAAAAAGCACTTCGGTCTAGAGTCGGGCTAGTTATAAGATTTGCAGGGGGAGGCACTCGCAAACAATGAATGGGATTTCTTACGCTAGAACTTTGGTTTTGCGGTTGCAGACCCAGAACCGTGTGACCAAATTTATGGTCACTATAATTGCGGATTTCACGCTGTTAAATTTATGTGTCTTTGTGGCTTATGTATTGCGTATATCAGCATTTGAATTTCCGCCGTCGCCATCGCTTTGGCTTTATTTCATCGGTCCCATTCTGAGCATATCACTCGCAACATTCCTTGGTGCTTATGGATCGGTTATGCGCACTTATACTTTCGATACTGAATTGAAAATACTCCGGTCTCAACTTGCAGTCATTCCGCTCTGGGCGCTGGCCATTTTGATTTTTGGTGCCCAAGGGTTTGCTCGGTCGGTTGTTGTAATCTATTTTCTCCTTGCAGTTTTAGCGATGGTTTTGCTGCGCCGCCTGTTTGCACTATTTGTCAGGGATAAAGCGTTTGCAATTGTAGCGCACGATCTCATACCCGTTGTAATTTATGGTGCTGGTCGTGAAGGGGTCGCGCTTGTAGAAGTGCTGCGTCGCCAAGGGCGGTTCAAACCTATGGCTTTTATCGACACCGATTACACGTTGGTAGGACGCAGCGTGGCGGGCCTAAGCGTTCTGTCCACCGATAACATGGAACAAGTTATGAATCGCTTTAAGCCTCGGGAGGTTATGATCGCAAAGCCACGTCAAAACCGTGCCAATCGCCGGGCGCTTGTTGACCGGTTTATAGGATTTGGGCTTCAGGTTAAAACCATTCCCGATATGAGTGAGTTGGCTGATGGAAATATCGATCTAACTGGACTGAGGCCTATACGGCTTGAGGATTTGCTTGGTCGCGATCCAGTGCCACCTGTTCGCCATTTAATGGAAAAATCAGTCAAGGGTCAAGTTGTTATGGTGACCGGAGCTGGTGGGTCAATCGGATCAGAGCTAGTGCGACAGGCGGCTGGATTTGAACCCAAAAAAATTGTTATGGTCGAGAATAATGAATTTTCCCTGTTTGAGATTAACCGCGAAATTGAAGCGCGGATGGGCCATACATCAAA
>CAXTKN010000007.1:23962-27431 GCA_964244805.1 uncultured Aestuariivirga sp. | reverse complement strand
TATTTCCTTGAAATGAACACGCGCCTGCAAGTCGAACATCCCGTCACGGAATTGATTACAGGTATCGACATTGTTGAAAAAATGATCCGTGTTGCGGCTGGTGAAAAACTGGGGCTGAAACAAAGCGATTTCAAACTGAATGGTTGGGCAATTGAATCGCGGCTTTACGCCGAAGATCCGTATCGCAACTTCTTACCCTCCATTGGTCGCCTGACGCGGTACAAGCCACCAGGCGATGGCGATAACGGCGACGGCACAATCGTTCGGAATGATACGGGCGTTTACGAAGGCGGCGAAATTTCGATACATTACGACCCGATGATTGCCAAGCTTTGCACTTGGGGCGAGACACGCGAACAGGCGATTGACGCGATGAGTGTTGCTCTCGACGCGTTTGAAGTGGAAGGTGTTGCTCATAATTTGCCATTTCTTTCTGCGGTTATGAGAAGTCAGCGTTTTCGTTCCGGCGACATCACAACTGCTTTTATTGCGGAGGAATTCAAGGATGGCTTTCACGGTGTTGAACTCAGTGATGATGAATATCGACGGCTTGCAGCAATTGCAGTATCAGCGCATTTCGAAACTGAGACACGGGCGGCGAAACATTCGGGTGTGCTCGATAATCACAAACGTCGGATCGGATTTGAATGGGTTGTGGTGTTCCCCAATCGAAGTTTAAAGGCGGTAGTATTGCCTTTGGACGGTGGTTCGCAGGTGAGCGTTGCCGATGGCCCTATCAGCCACATCGAACATAATTGGACGCCGGGTCAGACGCTTGGTGAATTTGCGTTTGCTGATGGTTTAACGCGCTGCAAGATTGATTTGACGCCCAAAGGTTACCGGTTGCGGGTTGGTGGTGCGGATTTGATGGTTAAAGTCTATGCGCCTCGGATTGCCGAACTCGCCAAGCTTATGCCCATCAAAAAGCCCAAAGATACATCCAAACTATTGTTGTGTCCGATGCCTGGACTTTTGCGCGCGCTGAATGTCAGCGTCGGCGATGTGGTGGAAGCTGGGCAATCATTGGCGATGGTTGAAGCAATGAAAATGGAAAATATTTTGAGGGCTGAGAGAAAGGCCAAAGTGGAACGCATTGCAGCGCATGTCGGTGCGATTTTAAGTGTTGATGAATTGATTATGGAATTTGAATGAACAAAAGGACGCTTTCAGATTGGGAGAGTTTGGCCACGAAGGAAGTGAAGGCGGATCCTTCTACGCTTGTGCGCAAAACTCCTGAAGGTATTGATATCAAACCGCTCTATACGAGTGCTGATGTGGCGGACATTGAGGAAACGCTGCCGGGCTTTGCGCCCTTCACACGCGGGCCTCGTGCCACAATGTATGCTGGGCGGGAGTGGACGATCCGCCAATATGCAGGTTTTTCGACTGCTGAAGAGTCCAATGCGTTTTACCGCAAGGCTTTGGCTGCGGGGCAGAAGGGGCTTTCAGTTGCATTCGATCTTGCAACGCACCGAGGATATGATTCTGATCATCCGCGCGTTTTTGGTGATGTGGGCAAAGCTGGCGTGGCGATTGACACTGTTGAAGATATGAAAATCCTATTCGATGGCATTCCACTTTCGGAAATGTCGGTGTCGATGACGATGAATGGTGCGGTCATTCCTATTCTTGCTTCATTCATTGTAGCGGGTGAGGAGCAAGGCGTTAAGCACTCTGAGCTTTCGGGCACCATTCAAAATGATATTCTGAAAGAGTTCATGGTGCGCAACACCTACATCTATCCGCCAGAACCATCGATGAGATTGGTAGCTGATATCATTGAATATACGGCACGTGAGATGCCGAAGTTTAATTCCATCTCAATCAGCGGCTATCACATGCAGGAGGCAGGGGCGACGCTGGTGCAAGAGCTTGCTTTCACGCTGGCTGATGGCCGCGAATATGTGCGCGCGGCCATTGCTAAAGGTTTGGATGTCGATGCCTTTGCGGGCAGGATTTCATTCTTTTTTGCCATTGGCATGAATTTTTTTATGGAGGCTGCAAAACTACGTGCGGCACGCCAACTTTGGTCGCGCATTATGGCCGAGTTTA
Source organism: uncultured Aestuariivirga sp. (assembly GCA_964244805.1). Taxonomy (GTDB): domain Bacteria; phylum Pseudomonadota; class Alphaproteobacteria; order Rhizobiales; family Aestuariivirgaceae; genus Aestuariivirga. The sequence continues at coordinate 25,379 of CAXTKN010000007.1, read as the reverse complement.
ATCCGCAGAAAGCAGACTCGCTGATGCTGCGTACCCATTGTCAGACCTCGGGTGTTTCATTGCAGGAGCAGGACCCATACAATAACATTGTTCGCACGGCTTTTGAGGCGATGTCTGCGGTGCTTGGTGGGACGCAGAGTCTGCACACTAATTCATTTGACGAAGCAATTGCTTTGCCCACTGAATTTTCATCGCGCATAGCTCGCAACACCCAACTCATCTTGCAACATGAGACGGGCATTACTGATGTTGTCGACCAATTGGCCGGTTCATATTATGTTGAAAGCCTGACGAAGGAATTGGCAGACAAGGCTTGGACTTTGATGGAGCAGATCGAATTAATGGGTGGCATGACTAGGGCTGTGGCATCTGGTTGGCCTAAAGCTCAAATTGAAGAAGCCGCAACTCGCAAGCAGGCCGCCATCGACAAGGGTGAAGATGTCATTGTTGGCGTCAATAAATATCGCTTGGAAGAAGAGGCCAAGATTGAAACACGTGAGGTTGATAATCGTGCTGTGCGCGATGGGCAAATCAAGCGCCTTGAGAAAATCAAGCGTGGTCGCAATACGGAAGCGGTTAAACAAGCATTGGCGGCAATGGAAGCGGCGGCGACATCAGGCAAAGGCAATATTTTGGAACTCGCTGTAGAGGCAGCGCGTGCTCGTGCAACTGTAGGCGAAATGTCAGATGCCCTCCGTCGCGTGTTTGGTGATCATTCGGCAAAGCCCGAAGTGGTGAAACATGTTCATGGTGAACTTTACAAAGATGATCCTGAATACAAACTGGTGGCTTCAAGGCTGATAACTGTTTCGTCAAAAATGAAGCACACCCCGCGCATGTTGATCGCCAAACTGGGGCAGGATGGTCATGACCGTGGTGCGAAAATTATTGCTTCAGCATTTGGTGATCTGGGGTTTGAAGTGGTAGCTGGGCCTTTGTTTCAAACGCCGCAAGAAGCGGCAGATTTGGCTATCGCGGAAAAAGTTCAAATAGTTGGTGTATCTTCACTGGCGGCAGGCCATAAAACTCTGCTGCCTGAACTTAGCGAGGCTTTGAACGCCAAGGGTAGGGGCGATATTATTGTGGTGTGCGGGGGTGTGGTGCCGCGTGGGGATTATGATTTCTTGTTGCAGTCTGGCGTGTCTGCAATCTTCGGCCCTGGCACTAATGTGCTTGATGCGATGCGCAGTGTTTTGGATTTGTTAGAGGGTGTGCGGCGGAATTAGTTTGGTTTCCAAGTCACCGCAGCTTGATCCTTTTTCAAAACATAAAACTGATCAGCCTTCAGCTTCTGCCACTCACCTGCCTTACCATCTGGCCAAACCACGCGGAGCTCGACTTCAGCACTCGCACCTAATCCAAAATGTCGCCAGCCGATTGATCCGCTGGCATGGCCACCACCAACTGTCATTTCACG
>CAXTKN010000007.1:2745-23862 GCA_964244805.1 uncultured Aestuariivirga sp. | reverse complement strand
CCATCATTGTTCACGTCTTCAAATTGTGTGTGCCAACCTGTGCTGGGGCGCTGATCGGTGCCAGTATAAGGCCGATGTGCGGTTATACCTTTGAGAAACGCGCCTTCGGTGAAATCTGGTTTGGGAGGAACACCAGCTTCGATTTTGGTCAGGCTCTGTAAGCGGCTATCGGCCATGCTGGATAGGAAATACTCGGGGTAGCCATCGAAGTTCAAATCGTAACTGGCAATGCCCATGCCCCAGATACGAACGAATTTCCAACCGTCTTTGTCGGTGTAAAGCGTTGGTTCTTTCCCCGTTTCAACGTGCCAAAGCTGTTCTTGGCCGCCTTGATAATATTCACGGTCATTGGAGACGCGAAGCGACGGCGTGCCGGATTTATTCCAGTCCGTGAACATCATGGAAAGTGTGCAATAGCTTGGTTTCAACGCAATGGGGGCACCGAATTTCTTGGCGGTGCCATCAGGACGATGCAACCAGTTGTCGGTGCACGAGCCCCAAGGCAGGGCTTCCTGTTTTCGGTCAATATAATTTCCGACCGCCAGTGTAGGCCAAGCGGCGCCACGCTCGAACGTGGCAGCAAACCCAATTGACCAGGCATCACCACCGACGAAATTCCACGCTTCATTGGCGCGTTCAAATTTGCAATTGCCTTTGCCGCGCATCACAATGTTTTCACCAACGCGAAGCAAAACAACATCCATTATCCCATCGCTATCGATATCGAGGGGGTAGGCGCCCGTTACATGATCAAATTCGAGTCCGCTTTTTTGCTGCGCAAAAAACAATGCTCCACCTTGCTTTGAGGTGTTGCGATAGAAATGCGCTGATTTTTCACCACCTGCCAGCAACATGTCGGGAAAGCCATCACCGTTGCAATCAAATGTGGCAACACCACCGCCAACCATATATTGCCATTCACCTGCATAAATGCTGTGCACGCCCGATGATTTGGTTTCTTCAGCAAATTTAGGAATGGTCAGGTTGTTTTGATCTGCATATGTTGGATGCGATCCCAACAGAAAAACCGCTACATAAATTTTCAGGAAAGTTTTCATTTTACTTGCTCGTATGAAGATTGACTGCGAACTTACCAATGCACCGGCCTTGTTCTAATCCACGCTCAATTGCGGCACGAAAGTGAATGCCGCCATACAAACGTGATTCCGCTGCTTCTTTGGCCGCTGCATCAAAGCTCGAATATTTACGAGGTGCCAGACCATCGGCTTTCGGGGTAGTGTCTTCAAAGGCGTAATTCTCACCAAACATCGAGCTTAACACAAAGGCAGCGGCACCAGAGTTTGTGCTGTGGCCGGAGGGGTATTCGGGAAATGGTGGTGTGATAAGCAACGCATTCCATTTTGGATCAATCACTTTACGAATATATGTGAAGGGCCGAACCATGTCATATTGATATTTGACGTTCCAGCAACCTATGAAAGCGTCCGCCTCGGCAACGCCAACGCGGGCGAGTGCTTCAACTATTTTTTCGGTTGAAAGATGCTCATGCTCGGCGATCTGCCAGATAATTGAAATCCAGTGACCTGGCGGCGTGTAAGAAAGCATCGGATCATCAGACCAGAAACGCGCAATGGCTTTTTGCTCGGGAGTCAGGCCTTTGGATGTCGTGTAAACTTCCATCGCTTGTTTGTAAAATTCAGAGTTTTTATCTTCGCTATATTCAGGCGGCGGGGGCAGGGCACATGTCGTTCCGGTCGTCATCGCAAAGGTTCGGTTCTTGCCCCAGTTGGGGAGAAGTGGTGTTTGCTGCAACCGAATTGTGCTGGTTGGCACCCAATGAGCGGGGCCTACGGTCAGTGTGTATTTGTCCGGAAATCCTAAATTCGTTATTTTCGCGCCGCCATCGTTCAATGACCATTTGTAGATTGCAGCGGCTGTGGCTGTGCCAAACTCTTTGCTGCGATTGATCACTTCGATTGAAGCTTTCGCTTCCACTTGTGCACTTATTTGTTTTTGCATCGCAAGCATTGCACGTTGGCCAGTCGGACCCGTGTTGCCAAAATAATGATGCGCAGCAAAAGTCATAGCGGCGTTCAAAACAACTGCATCATCATATTGCTTACCGACTTGCCGCTTAGGCAAATCTTTAAGCTCTGGTAATTGGCCAGCAAGTGTTTGCAATTTATCCGAACCAGAAGCGATTGATTCATAAACCGTCACGCCAAGATAGGCGAATGATCTGCTAGCTACGGGCGGCGAATAAGTGGCGGTATGGCGCACCAGTTGCAAAATAAGTTTGTACCAATTTTGCAATACAACGGTAGAGTTTGTATCATCTGCGAATGAATGACCGCTGCAGATGAAGATAATCGAAACAAAAATAACGATAAACCGTTTCAAGCTGATAAGTCCTTTTTTGCTTCAGCGGGCAATGCTGGGCCTAATGCATAGACTTCCGAATCCAGTCGTCTCATTCCGGCGTCGATCGTGCCGCCGATAATCATATCTTTGCCAACTGGTAGGGTTTCAATTTTGAGGTTATTGCGCAATTCTGCCACTACGCCTTCTTCAATGGCGGCTCGCAAGGATGGCTCAATCAAATCAAGTGCGCGTGTGCCTGCGCCCGCAAGCACGATGCGGTCTGGATTCAACAGTGCGATCATTCTGGCCAATCCAAAACCAATTGCGCGGCCCGCCTTTTGGAACGCGGCGAAAGCATCTTTGTCACCTGCCCGTGCCGCTGCTTCTAATGCAAACATTACTTGCGCGTTGACGGGGTGAGAGGGAGGCGGTGTGTCGTCGGGAAGTTTTTCGGCGCTGCGCAAGATGCCATAGTCTGAAGCATAAGCCTCCAAACATCCGGACCGCCCACAACGACAAAGCGCGCCACCCGGCACGTGGTTCATGTGGCCAAACTCAGCGGCTGCACCTGTTGAACCCTGATATACCGCACCATCAATCACCAGCCCCATACCGATGCCATAACCCATGAAAACTGCGGCGGTGGTGCCTGAAAGTTTAACCATTTTCTGAGCGATCAAGCCTTCGGCAATCATGTTTGCATCATTGGCCAATGTGCAGGGAATATTGAAAGCTTCCTCCAATGGCGAGACAATCGAAATGCTCCTCGCTTTGAATGCAGGGCTCCACGCAATTTTGCCCAGTCGATTATCAGCCACGCCCTGCACGGCCACATTGATTTGGGCAATCAGTGTTGGGTCGATTGTGGTTGAGGCAATGAAGTGCTTGGTCTCGGCAATTAGACGGCGCGCAAAAATTTCCGGCTGCATGTCATAGGTTGCAATTGATAGTGCGTTACGCTCGCGTATGTTGCCGGTAAAATCTGCAAGTGCAAATTCAAGCATACCAATTGAAATTTTGACCGCAACTATAAAAGCAGCATCAGGTTTTAAGCCCAATAGAACTGTAGGACGCCCGCGCTTTCCTGAATCTGTCGTGCCAGCCACATCACCAAGTTCAATCACCGCGCCATCTTGAATTAGCTGCATGGTAATTGAGGTGATTGTGGCTGGTGATAGGCCCGTGAAACGACCAAGGTCTACTCGCGGCGATGGCCCATGAAAGCGCAGTGCTTCGAGAACTACGCTGCGGTTTTGCCGTCTCACCAAATCACTATCTGCTTTTCCGCGCATCAAATCCTTCGCACTTGCAATATGTTATTTTGCATTGCACAACAAAATCTTACAGCTTTTAAGTTGACTCATAAGCCAGCTTTATGCAACATTATTTTGGACGCCAAAATTAATTTTCAAAACGTCGTCTAAAAACAGAAACGTGCAGCAGGGAATAATCTTGTACCGGTTCGAGCGGGCGTCGCTCATGTTTGTAGAAGGTGTTCAGGAGGAGAATGGGAATGAAGAAAACAATTATCGCCATGATGGCCGCTGGTTTGGCGCTTGGCGTTGCATCAATGCCTGTTATGGCTGCTGGCAAAACAATCGCCGTATCTTGGAAGACATTCCAAGAAGAACGTTGGAAGACAGATGAAGCCGCAATCAAGACAGCCGTTGAAGCTGCTGGCGACAAATATATTTCAACAGATGCTCAAGGTTCTGCCCAAAAGCAGGCTGCTGACATCGAAGGCCTTATTTCGCAAAAACCGGACGTTGTAATGGTTGTTGCTTTTGACTCGGATGCAATTTTGCCCTCGATCAAGAAGCTCAGCGATGCTGGCATCAAGTCGATTGCCTATGACGTGCAATTCGAAGATCCAAACGCACTTTACATCACATTCGATAACGTTGGTGTAGGCCGTATCATTGCTAAGGAAGTTTCCAAAGCAAAGCCAGAAGGCAACTTCGCTTTCATAAAGGGCGACAAGGGTGATCCAAACGCAACCTTCTTGTTCCAAGGCATGATGGAAGTTCTCAAAGCTGATATCGACTCTGGAAAGATCAAGAATGTTTGCGAAACATTCACCGATGGTTGGAAGCCAGACAATGCTCAGAAGAACATGGAGCAATGCTTGACTTCAACTGGCAACAAAGTGGACGCCGTATTGTCTGAAAATGACGGCATGGCTTCAGGCGTTGTAGCTGCTCTCACCGCACAAGGCATGGCTGGCATTCCAGTTGGTGGCCAAGATGGCGATTTGGCTGCGATCAACCGCGTTGCGCTGGGCACACAAACTGTTTCAGTTTGGAAGAACGCATCAGACCTCGGCGCAACTGCAGCAGCCGCTGCCATTGCACTTGCTGATGGCACTCCCATGGACAAGATTGCTGGCGTTGCCAAATTCAACGGCGGCAAGAACAAGGTTGAAATGAACTCGATCCTTCTTGCTCCAACTGCAATCACCAAAGACAATGTTGATGTTGCCATTACTGCTGGCCACATCACCAAAGACGCAGCATGCGCAGGCGTAAAAGCCGGCATGGCAAAAGGCTGCTAATTATTAGCGCTTAAGCGAAATGAGCCGCGTCATGCTGAAAAGTTTGGCGCGGCTTTTTTTATATAAATTATACATGCTATTGAATCGTCATTCCCGCACCTCAAGTTCCGTCATTCCCGCGAAAGCGGGAATCCAGTTTTGAGTTTGCATCATGTTTGAAGTTGGGTTCCCGCTTTCGCGGGAATGACGGCTTGTGGTGTTTGGAGATGACATTCAATATTCTTTGCTGCTACGTCGGAGATACCCATGTCAAATACCAGCCAAAATCCCGCCCTGCAAAATGAAGGGGCTTTCAAGAAATTCTTCCGCGCTACCGAAATTGACCCACGCATGTTGGGCATGATTGGCGCATTGATTTTGATCTGGTGCACTTTTGATATTTCCAGCGGAATCCTGCGCGGTAATTTTGGCGGACTTCTCGGTGGTTCGTTTTTGACCCCACGTAATTTATGGACTCTTTTAGTACAAACGTCGTCCATCGCGGTGATGTCGACTGGCATGGTTCTGCTGATTGTGATGCGTCAGATCGATTTGTCGGTTGGCTCTATGCTCAGCATGGTCGCGGTGGCGACGGCAGTGTTACAGGTATTCCACCTCAACCCTGATTGGGGGGTTGGTCACCCCATGATTTGGCCATTGGCTGCAATATTCTCCATCGCCTTGGGTGCGGCAGTCGGCGCTTTCAACGGCTGGCTTACAGCCTATGCTAAAATACCTGCTTTCATTGTGACGTTGGGCGGTCTTATTGCCTATAGCGGCCTCGCATTCTTGATTGCAAAGGGTGAAACCGTTGCGCCGATGGACAAGACATACGAAATATTCGGCGGCGGCATTCCCATCAGTTGGTTGGGGCCATTTTGGAGCTGGGTGATTGCTCTTATTGTGTGTGCTGCGATTATTTTCGCTTTGATAAATGGCCGCGGCCAAAGAACACGGTTTAATTTTCCTCTACGGCCAATGTGGGCCGAGGTGTTTCTCGCATGCCTTGGTAGCGGCGCGGTGTTGGGGACGACACTCGTTATGAATTCATACCCTTGGCCGTTTAAACTGATCGCAGATTATGCAACTACCCATGGGGTTCAAATTCCTGCTGGCATAGAAAACAAAGATGCCTCAGCAATATGCATGGCTGCCGATAAAGTGGTCCGCTGTGACGGTGGTTTAATTTACTATACCGGCTATTCGGTGCCGGTCCTTGTGGCCATGGCGGTGGGACTATTGATGACTTTCATCGCCACGCGAACATTATTTGGTCGTTATGTTTATGCCACAGGCGGCAACCCCGAAGCAGCAGAACTTGCCGGTATCAATACGAAATGGCTCACCGTGAAAGTGTTCTCTTTGATGGGCGCTTTGGTTGGTGTTTCATCCGTCATCTCGTCAGCCCGTCTTAATGCTGCAACCAACGCACTTGGCCTGTTCAACGAGCTTTACGTGATCGCGGCAGCTGTGATTGGTGGCACGTCTCTGGCAGGCGGGGTCGGAACCATTTACGGCGCGATGTTGGGCGCTTTGCTAATGCAATCAATCATCTCGGGCATGTCACTGTTGAATTTGCCGACGGCTTATCAGAGCATTGTAGTGGGTGTGGTTTTGGTTCTGGCGGTTTGGCTTGACCAAGTTTATTCACGCCGCGTGAAGTGAGGGAATGACAATGGCAAAAGTTGCACAGAAAAAAGCTCCTGTTCGTAAAGTGGCTCCAACGAAAAATGTAAAAATTCTCGAAACCCACGAATCTGCTGTGGCGGTGAAAAAGGCTATTCCTTTCCAAGCCCTCGGCTTGCCGCTGGTTGAACTCAACGAAATTTCGATTGCTTTCGGCGGTATCAAAGCCGTGGATGGCGCATCGCTCACCTTACATCCAGGTGAAGTGGTAGGTGTTCTTGGTCACAATGGTGCGGGCAAATCGACTTTGATCAAGGTTCTCTCAGGGGCCTACAAACGCGACGCTGGGCACATAAAGATCGAGGGCAAAGAGGTGAAAATCGATAACCCACGCGATGCCAAGGCGCTGGGCATTGAAACGATTTATCAAACTCTGGCTTTGGCTGATAACGTGGATGCCGCCGCAAACTTATATCTGGGTCGCGAACTCAGAACGCGGTTAGGCACTTTGGATGATGTGGCGATGGAAGCCGAAACCCGCAAAGTGATGTTCCGGCTCAACCCCAATTTCCGCCGCTTCAAAGAGCCTGTCTCGAAACTGTCTGGCGGCCAGCGCCAATCGGTGGCTATCGCCCGAGCCATTCATTTTAATGCGCGCATCTTGATCATGGATGAACCGACAGCTGCATTGGGCCCTCAAGAAACCGCACAAGTGGGCGAGCTCATAAAGCAGCTGAAAGCCGATGGTATTGGTATTTTCTTGATCAGCCATGATTTGCATGACGTGTTTGATTTGGCGGACCGCTTGGTGGTGATGAAAAACGGAAAGGTTGTGGGCACTGCAAGCACCAAGGACGTGACTCATGATGAAGTTTTGGGCATGATCATTGCTGGTAAGTGCCCGCCCGGAGCAACGCCAGGCCCTGGAGCGATGCGCAATTAGATCAAAAGGAGCGGTTCATGAAAACCATTAAAGGCCCCGGCGTTTTTCTCGCCCAGTTTGCTACAAACGATGCGCCGTTTAATTCAATCGACGGCCTTGGAAAGTGGGCCGCAGCCAAAGGCTTCAAAGGCGTACAAATTCCTACATGGGACGGCCGCTGCATTGATTTAAAAAAGGCTGCGGAAAGCCAGACTTACGTTGATGAGTATAAGGGCAAATTGGCCGACCATGGTTTGGTGGTCACAGAACTTTCAACGCATTTGCAAGGCCAGCTGATTGCCGTAAATCCTGCTTACAACCGCCTTTCAGATGCCTTTGCGCCACCTGAAGTGCAGGGAAATTTGGTAGCTCGCCAAGAATGGGCGGTCGATCAACTGATGATGGGAGCCAAAGCTTCGGAACGTTTTGGTCTTGATCGCTCAGTGACTTTTTCTGGCTCGTTGCTCTGGCCCTACATCTATCCTTTCCCACAATGGCCCGAAGGATTGATCAACGAAGGTTTCACCGAACTGGCCAAGCGCTGGCTGCCAATCCTCAATGCTTACGACAAAGCTGGCGTTGACCTTTGCTATGAAATCCATCCTTCGGAAGATTTGCATGATGGTGTGACTTTTGAAATGTTCTTGGATAAACTCAAAGGCCATAAGCGCTGCAACATTATGTATGACCCTAGCCACTTTGTTTTGCAGCAGCTGGATTACCTCGCCTACATTGACCACTATCACGACCGCATCAAGATGTTCCATGTGAAGGATGCCGAGTTTCTGATGAACGGCAAAACCGGCGTCTATGGCGGCTTCCAACCTTGGTTGAAGCGGGCAGGGCGTTTCCGTTCCGTTGGCGACGGCCAAGTGGATTTTGCGTCGATCTTTGCGAAACTCACAGGATATGATTTTGATGGCTGGGCCGTTCTTGAATGGGAATGTTGCATCAAGAATTCCGAGGATGGCGCGAGAGAAGGCGCCGAGTTCATCGCCGCCCACATCATCAAAGTCTCGGAACGTGCTTTTGACGATTTTGCGAAGGCCGAGGCTGACACGAAGGCAAACAGGGCGTTACTGGGGATATAAACGACTACTCCCGTTCCCCCGTTTAAGACGTCATCCCAGCGAAGGCTGGGATCCAGCCAGCCACTGGTTCAAATTCTGAAAGTAAGCTGGATGCCAGCCTTTGCTGGCGTGACTGAGCGTGGGGCAAAATTTTTGGCATAAATTGATAGAAATACCAGTTCGCAAATCATCTCGGTTTGCAATAAACGCTCCATTCAAATACATAGCCTTCAAAATCACACCCAAGGAACCACCACCATGAAAGCAAAACTCGGTATGTCTCCCATCGCGTGGTGGAACGATGATCTCGTGGAACTCAGCGAAGATGTGTCGTTAGAGGAATGCCTGCGCCAATCGCGCTCGGCTGGTTTTACCGGAATGGAATTTGGCAGGCGCTTTCCCAAAGACCCAAAAGTAATGTTGCCGATTTTGAAAGAAGCTGATGTCACGCTCTGCGGCGGTTGGTTTTCTGGCCTGCTTGCTGATGGAGAACTTGCAGCAGACAAAGACCGCATTTATCCGATGATCGAATTATTCAAAGCCGTTAATGCGCCATGCATCGTCTATGGTGAAACCGCAGGCACGATTCAGGGTGACCGTTCTAAACCGCTTTCAACAAAACGTGTATTTGAAGATTCCCAGTTTAAATCCTACGGTCGCAAACTCACAGCTTTTGGTGAATGGTGTGCAGAGCAGGGTATGCCTCTCTCATTCCACCACCATATGGGCACCGTGGTTGAAACCGAGCATGAAGTTGACATGCTGATGAAGCACACTGGCGAGGGAATGCCCTTGCTGCTGGATGCTGGTCACTTGGCGTTTGCAGGTGGTGATCCGCTCCGCGCCATAGACAAACACCACAAACGCATTACTCACGTTCACACCAAAGATGTGCGCATGGATGTGATCAACAAGCTGGATCGCACCAAGCAGTCATTCCTTGATGCCGTGGCCCTTGGCGCGTTTACAGTACCAGGCGATGGTTCATTGGATTTCGAAACCATTGTCAAGAAATTCGCACATTATAAATATGAAGGTTGGTTCGTAGTCGAAGCCGAGCAAGACCCTAAGAAAAACTCACCGCTCAAAATGGCGCAAGTAGGCCATAAGGAATTGATGCGGGTTATGACGCTGGCTGGGTACAAGGTCGAAACGATGGGCTTCCCCACCGCTTGATTTAATACTGCGCGTCTGGTGCGCTCGCAAATGCATCAACCGGACTCTCACCTACAAAAGGTTGATTGCCAATGATGCATGAAAGCGCTGCGCGTTGCGATGCCTCAATGGTTGAGTATGCATTCACATAAGTTGGAACACGCGGCGCGTCGCGCAAGTAATAGGGGTGACCAAAGGAAACCATCAATGTTGGCACCTCATTCCAGAAACGCGCCATGATGCCATCTAAACTTTGCTGCTCTTCTTTCCAATCAATGTAGATGTGTGAAAGACCCAGCGAGGACTCAACAGCGAAAACATAAAGCAACAAATCAGTGTTTTCAGGCGTCGGAAAGTTCTTGGGGTCAAAATCTTTGATTTCAAAGCCGCGCTCTTTCAGTCCGTCAATAAAAGTGCTCATCGGCTTTCTCGGCATGCCCGGAAACATGCCGGGTGCGCCCCGGTGAACAAGGGAAATTCGTTTATGTTTTGCAGGGTTCAGTGGCAAGAGATTTTGCGTGTCTTTCACCAATGTAATCGATTGATCAGCGACTGATTGCGCGACGTCCAAATGGTTTTGCGCCTTCACTTTTACCTTGGCGTCTAACAAGGGCGGCAAGCGCTCATCCAATGTTTTTGTGTGCAGGCCGAGTGCCGCTTTCAAGCCCAAGATTCGCGTTACTGCATCCTCTAATCTTTGCTCAGACAAACGCCCATCGCGCAAACCATCCATCATGAATTTAAAATCTTGTTCTATATTAGGGCTGAACAAGAATGTATCACAACCATTCTCGATCACCTCTGGAACGCAGATCGAGCGTTTGTTCCACGCAGTAAGTCCTCCCATTGGTGTCGCGTCAGATACTACCAGGCCGTTGAACCCTAATTCATCACGAAGCAAATTCTGATTCAGCAATTTTGAAACTGAAGCAGGGCGATAGCACTCGAGCCCGGCCACGCCATGTTTGGCCGCATAGGCTGGCAATGCGATATGGGCTGACATCACCGTCATCACACCATCGCCGATCATGGTTCTATAAATGCGCCCAAAAACATCCTGCCACCCATCAACGCCAAGCGGATTAATCGTTGTCACCAAATGCTGGTCACGGGCATCATAGCCTTCGCCGGGCCAGTGCTTGGCAGTGGCAGCTATTCCGTGGTCTTGCAAAGTTTTGACATGCGTGCGTGCCTGCGCGATAATTTTTTCAATATCTGAGCCGTAAGACCGGGTGCCCACAATGGCACTGCCCAGTTCTTTGTTCACATCGATTACAGGCGTAAAGCTCCAGTTGAAACCGAGCGCTTTGGCTTCTTCGCATACGGCTGACAACACTCGTGCCGAAAGCTCCAAATTATTTGCCGCAGCAAGACCGAGCTGGTTTGGAAATTGCAACATCGCAGCAGACCCATGCCCGCCGCCTTCAATATCACCCGTGATAAACAGCGGCACTTCGCTCATCTCAAGCATCAAACGCGTAGCAGCCCAAGCTTCATCTAAGCTCTGTCCCATGAAACGGTGGATACCACCCGGCATCATATCTCCAAGCCGACGAGCCTGATCCAAATCGTCGCCAATTGAAATATGCACAAAAAGCTGGCGCACCTTGGCTTCCGTCGAAAGCCCATCACGGGTTTTCCGCACCCACGCAATGTCTGCGTCATTCAAATTAAAAGGCGCCGCCTTAAGACTTAATTCAACACTCATGTTCCAATTTCCAAATCTATTCATCCGCATGAAGCAGATTACCGTAGAAATCAACAATGATAAAAATTGCTTACATACTTTGTTTTCTATTGTTGATTGGCGGCTTGCTCTATCATTTTGCCGCGTTGAAAGTTTTTAATTTACTTGTGCCGAAAGACCAAGGCTCAGAATTGGTGGCATCTGGCGTTGCCTATGGTGCCGACTCCGATCAAACACTTTACGTGTTCAGGCCAAAGCAAGCCCAGCCCAATTTGCCAATTCTGATATTTGTTCACGGTGGCTCTTGGCAGGAGGGCAACGCCGCTGACTATGGCTTTGTCGGTCGGGCTTTTGCAGCCAATGGCTTTCTCACATTTGTTGTGAATTATCGTAAGCACCCACAACATCCCTATCCATCCTTTGTTCAAGATGTGGCTACAAGTTTGAAATGGGTTCATTCCAACGCAGTACAATATGGTGGCGATGCCGAAAAAATATTTCTCGTCGGCCATTCTGCTGGTGCTTACGATATTGCATTAGCTGTGCTCGATCAGCGCTATCTCGAGGAAGCTGGAACGACTGAAAAGTACATTAAAGGCATTGCAACATTGGCTGGCCCTTTTGCCTTTTTGCCGCTGGACTCCGATATCACGCGGGAAGTTTTTGGAAAGATCAGCGATTTGGAAAGCACCCAACCGATCAATTTTGTCCGTAAAGACGCGCCACCGTTTTTGATCTTGCACGGAACAGCAGACACCACAGTCTATCCAAAAAACGCCAAGTCATTGTTGAAACATTTAACTGATGTCGGTGCCTCCACAAAGCTCATAGAATATCAGGGTGTGAGCCATGTTGGAATTTTGTTGGATATAGCAAAGCCGCTGCGCAGCAACGCGCCCGTGCTTGACGATGTCGTAAAGTTCTTCAAAGATATTTTAAAACAATAGGCCATGCTTCATCATAGTGGTTGATCACGTGAGTGGGATCAAAGGTTTCCACAGGCTGTGCCGTATAACCAAACGTTACCGCAATCACCGGAACACTAGCGTTCTGCGCCGTGCGAATATCGGTCTCACTGTCACCAAACATCATGGTGCGCGAGGCATCAACACCCAAGCGCTTGGCCACTTCGCGGTAGGGGGCAGGGTCAGGCTTCATGATTGGCAAAGTATCACCTCCCACAACAGCGCCAAACCATTTGGCTAACCCGAGTTCGCCTAAAAGCTTATGCGACAGGCTTTCGACTTTGTTGGTGCAAACACCCATCTTAATCCCGCGGGAATGAGCTTCGTTTAGCAATGCGGGAATGCCATCAAAAATCTTTGAATGAGCAGAAACATTCGCTCCATAGTAATCCAGAAAATCACGGTTCAAGCGTTTGATCGTATCTTGATCACCAGCAGCACCAGTGGCCAAACACCCTCGCTCTATGAGGCTCCGTGATCCATAGCCCACAAAGCCACGAAACTCCTCATAGTTCACTGATCTGCGCCCAATCGAATTCAAAACGTGATTTGTCGCTTTGATCAAATCCGGTGCGGTATCAACCAAAGTTCCGTCTAAATCAAAAATAAGCGCTTCAACTGGCATTGCGAATCCAACATAGGTGGTCTGTTTGTGTGTGGCTCACCTCTATGCTAGATGCTGGCCAAATTCCACCATCCGGAGAAAATAAATGGATTTAGGCACAACCCGAGCACTGCGCGATATTTTGAAGGATAAGAGTCTTCTGAAGGAGCAATGCTATATTGATGGCAAATGGGTTTCGGGTGCTGCCTCAATTGAAGTAACCAATCCGGTGAACGAGATGGTCATCGGCACAGTGCCAAAGCTTGGCAGGGCTGAGGCAACTCAGGCCATCGAGGCTGCTGATCGCGCGCAAAAACCTTGGGCTAAAAAATCCGCCAAGGATCGCTCGATCATCCTACGCAAATGGTTCAACCTGATGATGGAAAACCAGGAAGATTTGGCCCAAATCATGACAGCAGAACAGGGCAAGCCCTTGGCTGAGTCGCGTGGCGAAGTTGGTTATGGCGCCAGCTTTATTGAATTTTTCGCGGAAGAGGCAAAGCGCGTTTATGGTGAAACTATCCCATCGCCATGGGCCAACGCGCGCATCGTTGTCGTCAAACAACCCATTGGTGTGGTGGCTGCCATCACTCCTTGGAATTTCCCGAATGCGATGATCACCAGGAAAGCTGGCCCGGCCCTCGCAGCCGGTTGCACGTTCGTGTGCAAACCCGCTGCTGAAACACCATTCTCCGCCCTAGCACTTGCTGAACTCGCCGAACGCGCCGGAATGCCCGCAGGTGTTTTCTCAGTCGTCACTGGCAAAGCCTCCGAAATTGGCGGTGAGATGACATCGAACCCGATTGTGAAAGCCGTAACCTTCACAGGTTCCACCGAAATCGGCAAATTGCTGATGGCGCAATGTTCGACCACTGTGAAGCGCGTGGGTCTCGAACTCGGCGGCAACGCTCCATTTATTGTGTTTGATGATGCGGATTTGGATGCGGCTGTGGCGGGCGCCATGATTTCAAAATATCGCAACAATGGCCAAACCTGCGTGTGCGCCAATCGTATTTTAGTTCAAGAAGGCGTTTACGATGCTTTTGCGGCGAAACTGGCAACTGCTGTTGGAAAACTTAAAGTTGGCAATGGCAACGGTGATGGCGTGACCACTGGTCCATTGATTAATGCGGCAGCGGTCAAGAAAGTTGAAGAACACATTGCAGATGCTCTCGCTAAAGGCGGCAAGCTTGCACTCGGCGGCAAATCACTCGGCGGCAATTTCTTTGAACCGACAATCATCACGGGTGTGACCACCGCCATGGCCGTGGCCCGGGAAGAAACTTTTGGCCCCGTGGCTCCACTCTTTAAATTCAAAACCGAAGAAGAAGCCATTCATATGGCCAACGATACCGAATTCGGCTTGGCCTGTTATTTCTACACTCGTGATATTGGCCGCGTGTGGCGCGTTGGTGAGGCTTTGGAATACGGAATGGTCGGCATCAACGAAGGCATTATTTCAACTGCCGAAGTGCCCTTTGGCGGCATGAAGGAATCGGGTATTGGCCGCGAAGGTTCAAGCCACGGAATGGAAGAATATATCGAAATGAAATACATGTTGATGGGGGGCCTCGGTTCATGAGCGCTGATACACAAAAGAAAGCCGCGGCAGAATTTGCACTGAAGATGATCGTCAACGGCGCCACAGTTGGCCTTGGCACAGGCTCAACAGCGGATTACTTTATTGAAGCTGCAGCAGCGAAGGTAAAGCGCGAGAAGCTCGACACCAAATTCGTGCCAACGTCCCAAGCGAGTTACGCTCTGGCGCAAAAGCTGGGAATGAATTTGGTTACTATTGAAGATGCACCATTTCTTGATGCGACTGTTGATGGCTGCGATGAATTCGATGGCAAATTTCATTTGATCAAAGGCGCTGGCGGCGCATTGCACCGTGAGAAGATCGTTGCGTCTTCGTCAAAATTCATGATCACAATTTGTGATGCGTCCAAGAAAGTTGAATCACTTGGCGCATGTCCTCTCCCAATTGAAGTGTCAAAATTCGGCGTCAACGCGACGGCGTGGAAAATTGAACGGGCCCTTGTTCATTTGGGCTATAAAGATGCAAAAATGAGCATTCGTGTTACGAAGACAGGCATGCCTTTCATCACCGAAAGCGGCAACCCGATTATCGACGTGAGACTCGGAAAAATTACAAACGCTGAACAGCTCGACGGTATATTGAACAACACACCAGGCGTCATCGAAACCGGGCTATTCATTGGCATTTGCGGCGTGGTCATCATGGGCACGGATAAGGGTGTTGTGGAGCTTACACGCGCATGACGCAATTTGACTACGATCTTTTTGTCATAGGCGCAGGATCGGGCGGGGTTCGCGCGGGACGCATTGCCGCCAAGCATGGTGCAAAAGTTGCAGTTGCCGAAGAATATCGCGTCGGCGGCACCTGCGTCATCCGGGGCTGTGTGCCGAAGAAATTGCTGGTCTATGCATCGCGCTTTGCTGAAAAATTTGAAGATTCAATCGGCTTTGGCTGGACCTCAGAGAAGGTATCGTTCGATTGGGGTGCGCTGATTGAGAATAAAGACAAGGAAATTGACCGACTTAACAAAGCCTATGTCCGCAATCTCGAAGCGGCAGGCGCAGAGCTTATCCTTGAACGTGCAACCATCAAAAATAATCACTCGGTTCAATTGGCATCTGGTCGCACCGTCACAGCCAAATATATTCTGATCGCCACAGGTGCTGCTCCCTTTGTGCCGCGGCATTTGCCGGGTCACGAATTGGCCATCACTTCGAACGAAGCATTTGATCTGGATTTTTTACCGCGTCGCATGGTTATTGTCGGTGGAGGTTATATTGCTGTTGAGTTTGCAGGCATCTTTGCAGGCCTTGGTGTCGAAACAATATTGTTGCTTCGTGGCGAGCAAATTTTGCGCGGTTTTGATGATGACATAAGAAACCATCTCGCTGCTGAAATGACCAAGAAGGGGATAGACATTCGCGTGAAATCCGATGTTACGAAAATCGAACGCTCTGGTGACGGTGTTCGCATCACGCTCGAAAATGGAGATCAGATTGGTGCGGGTCAAATCATGTTCGCCACAGGCCGCATGCCCAACACGCATGAAATGGGGCTGGAAAATGTTGGGCTGCATGGCAATGCCCATGGTGCCGTTGCAGTGAATGAATTTTCGCAAACAGCAGTTGATAGTATTTATGCAGTAGGCGATGTCACCAACCGTGTGAACTTGACACCCGTCGCCATCCGTGAAGGTCATGCCTTTGCTGACAACGTTTTCGGCGGTAAGAAAATCATCGTCAATCATCATCTCGTTCCCACTGCGGTGTTCAGCCAGCCTGAGCTTGGCGTTGTGGGCCTGACTGAAGCGCAGGCTCGTGCCGCGCATTCAAAAATCGATATCTATAAAACCAGCTTCCGCGCCATGAAGCACACGTTGTCTGGCCGTGACGAACGCACATTCATGAAGTTGATTGTGAATGCGGACACTGACGTCGTTCTGGGCTGCCACATTGCGGGCGAGGGCGCTGGCGAAATGGCTCAGCTTTTAGGCATTGCGATAACTTGTGGCGCTACGAAAGCGCAGTTCGACGCAACCTTGGCCGTGCATCCAACGGCGAGTGAGGAACTGGTTACGATGCGCGAAAAATGGAACGGCTGAAGTTACTGGAATAAACCCATAAATCGGGCGTAATCTATTTACGATGGCTCATGACTTCCGCACTAGCTTAATCGCCGAAATTCCGCATTTGCGCCGCTTTGCCCGGTCGCTTTGCGGTGACGCGTCATTGGCGGATGATTTAGTGCAAGATTGCATCGAACGCGCTTTGAAGAAGAGCCATTTATACGACGTGACCAAACCACTGCGGGCGTGGCTTTATGCTGTATTGCGCAATATTCATGTGAGCAACTGGCGGAGCAATGTGAAGCATCAATATGCAAAAAATATTGATGATCTGCATGAAGGCGAAGGTGCAACAAGGGCCGATCAAGAGGATAATTTTTCCACCAACCTGATCACCGAAGCCCTTGATAAATTGCCAGCCCAACAGCGCGAAGTTTTGGTTTTGGTCAGTTTGGAAGAAGTGAGTTACAAGGACGCTGCGGAAATTATTGGTGTGCCCATCGGTACTATCATGTCGAGGCTTTCGCGTGCGCGTTCAACACTGCAAAATATTTTGGAAGAGCGCGGAACCACATTTCTGCGCCGGGTGAAATGAAGATGTTTGAGACTGTCGAAAATTGGGCTTTGCATGCCTTCGCTGATGGGGAACTTGAGGGCGAAGACAAGAAGGCTGTGGAAAAACTGCTTCTTGAAAATGAAGAAGCGCGCAAAGCTTTGGCTGCAATTATCTATCAAAAGTCCGAGCTGCATAAGACATTTGACGGCACTTTGGAGGAGCTCATTCCAGCGTCATTATTGACTGCCGCATATGGGCGACCATCTATGCGCATTTTGCCTTATTTGGTGGCGGCTTGCGCTATCGGTTTATTTTTGATTGGCGGAAGCGTGGGTTGGTTGGCGGGCCAGAACAACGTGAATAGCGGTCAAGTTCTCACAGCCACTTTGGCGCAGCGCGCACTAATTGCACATGCAAACTATTCTGCAGAGCCGCGCCATGCAGTTGAGGTTGCTGCATCCGATAAGGATCATTTGGAGGCGTGGCTTTCAAAACGGGTTGGGTCGGACTTCAAGATTCCAGACTTGCAGGGCGATGGATATACCCTGTTGGGGGGGCGTCTTTTAGCTGAAAGTAACGCTCCCGCTGGCCAGTTGATGTATGAAAATGCAGATAAGCAGCGCATGACAATTTTTTTCAGCGCCAATTCTGATGGCAAGTTGGCGGATTTGAAACTTGAGAACAAAGATAAACTCGTCACATGTTTTTGGCGTGATGCAAAACTGGCAATGGCCGTGACGGCTGATATTTCAAACGACCAGATGAAAGTACTGGGCAGCAGTATTTTTGCGCAAGTGGAAGGCAAGCACGGGGTTTATGAGCGATAGTTAGTCACTCAGTTTCTGGCCCAGCTTGCCAGCCAAGTCCTGAATGAATTGCCAAGCCACGCGGCCAGATCTGGCCCCTCTGGTGACTGACCATTCAATGGCGGCGGCATGAAGCGCATCGGATTTGATTTTCAGTTTGTGATGCTTGGCATAGCCGTCGACCATGGCGAAGAATTCGTCTTGGCTGCAATTGTGGAAGCCCAGCCACAATCCGAAGCGATCAGAAAGCGAGACCTTTTCCTGAACGGCTTCGGATGGGTTGATGGCAGTGGAGCGTTCATTCTCGATCATATCACGCGGCAGAAGGTGGCGGCGGTTACTGGTGGCGTAGAAAATAGCGTTGGTGGGGCGGCCTTCGAGGCCGCCGTCCAAGGCCGCTTTCAGCGACTTATAGGATGTGTCGTCGGCGTCGAAAGACAAATCGTCACAAAAAATGATGAATTTGAATTTCACGTTTTTGCGCACGAGGGACATAAGCGCGGGCAGGCTTTCAATATCCTCGCGATGGATTTCAACAATTTTCAGAATTGATTTGGTTTCGGTTGAAACCTTGCGGTGAACAGCTTTCACCAAAGATGACTTTCCCATGCCACGTGCGCCCCAAAGCAGGGCGTTATTGGCTGGTAGGCCACCGGCAAAACGACGCGTGTTTTCTAACAAAGTGTCGCGAGAACCGTCGACGCCTTGCAGAAGTGAGAGGTCAACCCGATTCACTTTTACAATGGGATTAAGGCCTGCTGGCGTGGCATTCCAGATGAAAGCTTCGTCATTTTTAAA
The DNA here is from genome assembly GCA_964244805.1 of uncultured Aestuariivirga sp. Taxonomy (GTDB): domain Bacteria; phylum Pseudomonadota; class Alphaproteobacteria; order Rhizobiales; family Aestuariivirgaceae; genus Aestuariivirga. The sequence continues at coordinate 5,216 of CAXTKN010000007.1, read as the reverse complement.
ATCCGCTGCTACAGGTGGCGGAGGCGAAATGCGCTCTAATGCATCAGCAATGCGGGTTAATTGGGCGATTTCAGTGGTTTTTGCCATGTCTGCGTGCCGTGATAAAACAGTTAAATTCTGAGTGGTTCGAGGTTGCAATGGCCTAATCCATAGCTATATTCCGCGCAAGTTTTGTTTCGCCCGTAGATTGGCTTGGGCGACGAGGGAGATTTGAATGTTTGTGACTGAGGCTTTGGCCCAAACTGCTGCTGGAGGACCGGGCGCTGGTGATATGATTGGCTTTGTTGTGCCGATGATTTTGATTGCTGTGGTATTTTATTTTTTCATGATCCGCCCACAACAGACTAAATTGAAAGAACATCAAGCCATGTTGGGCAAGGCGACACGGGGCGACACCATTGTTACCAATGGGGGCCTTATCGGCAAAGTGGTGCGTGTGGTTGATGACAATGAGCTGCTGGTCGAAGTGGGCGAAAACGTTAAGGTGCGCGTGCTGCGCCAAGGCATTGCGGATGTCCGTTCGAAGGGCGAGCCTATGAAAGCTGAAGACAGTGTTGCCATTCCGGTTTCAAACAAGAAAAAGAAATAAGGCGACCATTCGATGTTTCATTATGCACGCTGGAAGATTCTGGCGATCTTAGGATCGGTGCTGCTTTCGCTATTGATCGCATCGCCGAATGTGTTGCCAGTTGGCGCGCAGAAATTTATGGCCGATAATTTGGGCTTGCGCCCGTTAACACTTGGCCTCGATTTGCAAGGCGGCGGCAATGTCCTCATGGCCGTTGATAAGAAAGATATGGTGCGCAAGCTGCAAGATCAGCTGACGGGTGATATTCGTGCTGGTATGCGAGATGCCAAAGTTGGTTACAGCAACATTTCGAAAATCGAAAATGGCGTTGCTGTTCGGATTATAAAGCCGGAAGACTATGATAAGGCAAAAACAGAACTCAACAAATTGTTGCAGCCACTCGATGCGGGTTTGTTTGCCGCGGGCACAGTTTCTAATTTGTTCAAACTCACTCAAAATGCCGATCAATTTAGCTTTACAATTGAGCCAGCCGGTTTGGACACGAAAGTATCATCGGCCATCCAACAATCACTCAAAATTTTTGAAAGCCGGTTTAACGGCAGCGGCGTAACCGAGCCGGTTTTGCAACAGCAGGGCAAAGACCGCGTAAGCATCGAGTTGCCTGGCAAGCAGAATTTGCAAGAAGTACTTTCTGTGTTGGAAACGACAGGTTCGCTCAGCCTCACATTGCTTTGCGCTGAACAACCGCAAAGCGCCACGCAAGCTGTTCCGCCAGACTGCAAAGCCTTTCCACAAAAGGAAGATGTTGATCGCGTAATTGCAACCAAGAAAAAAGCGGCGGCAGACGCAAAGACAAATTACGAAAAGCCAACTGAAGCCGAACTGGCGGCACTCCCGCAAACATGGTTGAAGACAGCTTCGCGCGATTCAGTAAGCGGAGCTGATCTGGTGGATGCTCAGCCGAGCTTTGATCAGAATAATCGCCCCGTTGTCAGTTTCAAGCTGAACCAACGCGGTGCTGTTAAGTTCGGGAAGTTAACAGCGGAAAATGTTGATAAGCCGTTTGCCATTTTACTTGATAATGTGATCATGAGTGCGCCACGCATCAATGAAGCTATTCTTGGCGGATCGGCTCAGATTTCTGGCAACTTTACACTGGAAGAAACCCAGAAGCTTTCGGTGGTTCTGAAATCAGGTGCGTTACCTGCGAAGCTTGATGTAATCGAACAGCAAATCGTTGGGCCGTCGCTTGGTGCTGACTCAATTCGTGCTGGTTTGCTGGCTAGTTTGGTGGGTCTGATTGCAGTTATGATTTTCATGCTGTTGCCCTACGGGCTTTATGGTGTGATTGCTGATATCGCCGTATTGATTAATCTGCTGATGTTGGTTGCAATCATGTCATTGTTTGGCTTCACGCTCACGCTGCCTGGCATCGCAGGTATCGTTCTCACGCTTGGCATGGCGGTTGACTCAAACGTTCTGATTTATGAGCGAATCCGCGAAGAATGGCGCAATGGCCGAACCGCCATGGGGGCTATTGAAACTGGCTTTAAAGCTGCTTTTGCAACCGTGCTTGACGCCAACGTGACGACATTGATTGCCGCCGTGGTTCTGTTTGGCGTAGGATCCGGCCCCATTCGCGGCTTTGCTGTCACACTTGCTGTGGGCATTGCCACCACTTTGTTTACTGCTTTTCTCCTCACCAAATTCATGGTTGCCATGTGGGTGAAATGGAAACGCCCGAAGGAGATTACACTCTAATGGCTTGGAAACCTATTCGTCTTATTCCGGACGACACCAAATATCCGTTTATGCGGTGGAGCCGTTTTGGCTTTTTCATCTCTGGCATTTTATGCGCGGCATCGATCTTGTTGTTTGCAACAATTGGTTTGAATTACGGCATCGACTTTAAGGGCGGTTCGGTGATCACCATCCGCACCAA
>CAXTKN010000007.1:0-2645 GCA_964244805.1 uncultured Aestuariivirga sp. | reverse complement strand
GAAAAAACCCAGCAGGCGATTTCGGCTGTGTTGCTGGCACTGCTGTTCGTGATGATTTATTTGTGGTTCCAGTTTGAATGGCAGTTTGCTTTGGGTGCAATTCTTTCATTGCTCCATGACGTGACGCTTTCTATAGGCCTATTTTGCTTGATTGGACTCGATTTCAACCTCTCGATCATTGCCGCTATTTTGACGATCATCGGTTATTCGCTCAACGATACCGTGGTGGTGTTTGACCGCATTCGTGAATATTTGCGCAAATTTAAATCGATGGGGCTGGCGGATTTGATTGATCATTCGATCAATTCCGTGTTGCCACGTACGATTCTCACTTCACTGGCGACCATGATGGCATTGCTGGCACTTTACGTATTTGGAGGTGAGGTTATTCGGGGCTTCACCTTTGCGATGATTTGGGGCGTTATCGTGGGTACTTACTCATCGATCTTTGTTGCTGCTCCTGTGTTGATTTTGCTCGGTACCAAGCGTGAACTGCCTGCGGCTGATGGAAAGGCCGTGGCCTCTAAGAAGTGAAGTTTCTACCGCAGCAATATGCCATTGCCTCGTTTGGCAATGGCGGATTTCGGTTTGGTGATCATTCGCATTTAGGTAATCTGCTGGTGTTGCCCAGCGGTATGCGCGCTTGGGACGGCGTTGATTTTTCAGAGTTTATGGCCGAGCGAGCAGATATTGATTTTGTATTGTTGGGAACGGGCGTTCAAATGGTGCGGCCACCGCGCGTGATTTTTGAAATGTTTACACGAGAAAACCTTCCATTTGATTTTATGAGTACAAGTTCCGCTGTTCATACTTACAATCAAGTTCTGTCTGAACGTCGCCGCGTGGCCGCTGCGTTCGTTGCGGTGGGTTGATGGATAGTGATCAGCATTGTTTTGATCTCGTGAGGGCAGGGGATAAAGACCGTTTTCTCGCGTCGTTGTTTGCGCCAGAAGAAAAGCGAAAACATCTGCATGCGCTTTACGCGTTTAATATTGAAGTGTCGCGTATCCCTGAATTGGTGAGTGACGCGACGGTTGGTGAAATTCGCTATCAATGGTGGCTGGATACGATTGACGCGATCTATCATGGTGACGAACAACATCACCCCGTTGCGCAAGGCTTGGCGCTGGCGATTGAAGCAGGCGATCTTCCCAAACATGCTTTGCAAAATCTGGTGAAGGCCAAGATTTTTGATCTCTATTCTGATCCCATGCAAAGCATGACTGATCTTGAAGGTTATCTCGGCGAGACGTCCTCCGCGCTCATTCAAATGGCGTCGCTGATTTTAAAGCGTGAGGACGCATTGGAAAGTTCGGAGGCGGCGGGCTTGGCAGGCGTGGCTTATGGATTGGCTGGCCTCATGCGCTCACTGCCAAGGCACCGGGCGATGGCGCGCTGCTATGTGCCACTGGATTTATTGAAGCTGCGTGATGCATCGGCCGCAGATGTGATTACTCTTGAAAGTGAAGCCTCTATAAATATAGTGCTTTCGGAATTGCGCGAGAAAATTAGGTTGCGATTGGATCAAGCGCGGAAGTTGGCATGGACGATTAAGCCTTCAGTTATGCCAGCTTTTCTGCATGTGTCGCTGACTGAGACATATTTGAATAAGCTTGAAAGTGCGCGCTTGGGTGTTTTGAAATCGGGCGCAGAAATTTCCCAATGGCGCAAGCAATGGATTTTGTGGAAATGCGCTAAGGCTGAGAGTTTTTAAGTTGCCAACCACGCCTTAAAATCTTCCATGGCCCGTTGCGTATAGGCGTGTTTCCGGGCAACGCCTTTGTCTTTGAAGCTCAGGTTCTTACCATCGGCATTCTTCTTGGGGGCATCTGGCGGAGGCATCAGGCCAAAGTTGATATTCATGGGCTGGAAGGTTTGGGTTTTGTTGTCGGTGGTGGCGATGTGGCCGCCGGTAATGTGGTTGATGAGTGCGCCATGGGCTGTGGTGGCGGGCGGGGTTGTGTAAGCTTTGCCTAACCTATCAGAAGCGGCCATGCGCCCTGCCATGATGCCCATAGCACCGCTTTCAACATAGCCCTCAACACCCGTAATCTGCCCAGCAAAGCGCAGTCGCGGTTCAAGCTTTAAACGTAGTTTATCGTCTAAGAGCTTGGGGGAATTGAGGAATGTATTGCGGTGCAGGCCGCCCAGTCTTGCGAATTCAGCATTTTCCAATCCAGGAATGGATTTGAACACGCGCACTTGATCTGCATATTTCAATTTGGTTTGGAAACCGACAATATTATACAATGTTCCCAACGCGTTATCCTGCCTCAGTTGAACCACTGCATAAGCTTTAATCGTGGGGTTATGCGCGTTGGTCAGGCCCATCGGCTTCATCGGGCCGTGGCGCAATGTTTCAGGACCGCGCTCGGCCATCACTTCAATGGGCAGACAGCCATCAAAATAAGGCGTGGATTTTTCCCAGTCTTTGAAATCGGTTTTTTCGCCCGTGATCAAATCATTGATGAAAGTTTCATATTGGGCCTTGTCCATAGGGCAGTTGATGTAATCTTTGCCGTTGCCGCCGGGGCCAACTTTGTCATAGCGCGACTGGAACCAGGCCTTCGACATGTCGATGGATTCGCGATGGATGATTGGAGCAATGGCATCAAAGAAAGCTAGTCCCTCATCGCCAGTTTTGG
>CAXTKN010000006.1:26784-28461 GCA_964244805.1 uncultured Aestuariivirga sp. | reverse complement strand
GTACTAAACCACCAAGAGGTGTCAGCGAAGAATGCATTGCATTTACAGCACCACAAGAAAGGCCTGTCGTCGCCACAACAAACAGCGCTGTCATGGCTTGGCCAAAGCGCAATTCCTTGCCTTCCATGTTGCCCTGTAACGGGTCAATGCCTAAGGCTTGGATGATCGGATTGCCACTGGTTTCAGCCCAATAGACAATGGCAGTTCCGACAACGATGAACAGTCCCATGGTGACGAACAACGCACGGCCCTGACGTTTGTCGCCAACCATTTGCCCGAACATGAAAGGCATCGCACCTGAAACAACCAGCATGGCGAATATCGAAAGATAGTTCGACCAAGCCGAAGGGTTTTCAAACGGATGAGCAGAGTTCGCATTTAAGAAACCACCACCATTCGTGCCCAATTGTTTGATGGCTTCTTGGCTGGCCATAGGGCCCATAGAAATAGTTTGTTTCACGCCTTCAAGAGTGGTTGCTTCAACCGAGCCCTGCAATGTTTGAGGAATTCCCATAGCCATATAAACAATGGCAACAACGATTGAGAGCGGCAGCAAAATATAGAGCGTCGATTTCACGAGATCGTCCCAGAAGTTGCCAATTGTTGTTGACGAACTACGGGCAAATGCGCGCGTGAAAGCTACGGCAAGGGCAATGCCAGTGGCCGCTGAAAGAAAATTATGAACTGTAAATCCAGCCATCTGAACAAGATGACTCATGGTTGATTCACCCGCATAAGCCTGCCAGTTGGTGTTTGTGACAAAGCTCATCGCTGTGTTGAATGAAAGTGCTTCTGGAACTGCTGAAAAACCCTGCGGATTAAGAGGCAGAAAACTTTGCAAGCGCATTAAACCATAAAGCACTACGAAACCTACGGCATTGAAGGCCAACATCGCAAGGGCATAGGCCTGCCAGTTTTGTTCTTTAAGTGAAACACCAGCCAAACGATTTATGCCGCGCTCCATGGGAGCAATCGCAGGCGTTAAGAATGTGCGTTTGCCCGTAAACACAGCAGCCATAAACCCACCCAAAGCCCATGCGCTGAATGTGACAAGTGCAAGCAATATAATAATTTGAGACCAGCCAACGAATGTCATGGCAAACCCTTTTGAATTGAAACGTTAATATTTTTCTGGATGCAACAATGCGTGAACCAAATAGGCACCAAGCCCAATTGCCACGATCAAGCCGAAGAATGCTTCTGCCATGTTAGCCTCACAGCTGATCGCAAAAGCGCACATAGGCGGCAGCTATAAAAAACAAGCCAACACCGAGAGCGAGATAAATAAGGTCAAACATGAATGGTTCCTCTGGAAAACTCATTCATTAAAGTGCGCGGTTGGGCATAAGGTTGCGATATGGAATGTGATGATGCCGTATAAGGAAACCATAAGGGCGTGGGTCGTCCTTCGATGAACTATCGATTTAGTTCACTTCAAGTTATCTGCTGCGCGGCCCTCGACCAACTTCAATAAGTTCTCGAGCGTGTCTGCCTCAGCTGCTGGCTTATCCCATCTTATCCGTGAAATGCGGGGAAAGCGCATTGCAACACCAGATTTGTGGCGACCAGAAAGGTTTATGGCATCGAATGCAACTTCAAAGACCAGTTCGGCTTTGACCGAACGCACAGGCCCGAATTTTTGTATCGTATTTTCGCGGATGAAGCGGTCAATCTTGC
>CAXTKN010000006.1:0-26684 GCA_964244805.1 uncultured Aestuariivirga sp. | reverse complement strand
TTTCGACGTTCATCAAAACTCAAGTCACGTAAATCTTCGCCGTCCAATTGCAAAGCATCATAGAGACGGATGTGAGCGGGAAATTTTTTGAGCATAGCGGCCGTAACACTTTTTCGGTTGAGCCTTTGTTGAAGGTCAGCAAATGGGGCAACGATATTATTTTGCATCACCAACAATTCGCCATCGAGTATGCCATCAAAGGTTTGGTCGACGATAAGTTCAGGGAAAGTTGTGCTGATGTCATCTCCAGATCTTGAAAAGAGTTTGGTCACACCTCCAGCACGCGAAAATTGAACACGAATCCCGTCCCACTTCCATTCGACTACAAATTCCGAAATATCGATTGCGTCACGTACCTGATCTTCAAGTGGGTTTGACAACATGAGTGGTTTAAAAACCGGCACTCCACTCGAAATGGGTTTCTCGCCCTTGCCCTCTAACCATTCAAACAATGAAAGATAAGGCGGCAAAACGCTGTGCCACATTTCTTCAATGTCATGAATGTCAGATTCAAATGCATCGGCCAAGGCGGTTTTTGCCAATCTTGCCGAAACACCAACGCGGCTTGCTCCCGATAGAAATTTAAGTAACGCCCATCTCTCTACTGTGTTGCACTGATCAAGCCATTTGCCAATGACGGGCGCCATGGCCGCAGTTTTCAGAGGCAACAAAGTTGCAATGATTTCGCCAAGAGGCGGTGGAGGTTGATGTATTTCCTTTTGAGGCCAGATCAACGCCAATGTCTCGGCACTGTCGCCAACATAGTCACGCGATAAGCCAAACAAGTATGGATCGAATTTATCCGTCGACAATTCAGTGATGATACGGCGCAGAGGAACTTTTACAGGTGTCGCATCCGACAATGCCGCCAGCGCAAAGCCTCTGTCAGGGTCTGGCGTCGATATGAAATAGTTTTTGAGAAGTTCCAGTTTGCCAAGGCGAGACGGCATGTAAGAAAGGCGGTCAAGTAGGATGGCAAAAGCTCTCATTCAGCTTCGTCCTCACGGCCAACCAGTGAAAGAGCCTTGGCGTGAATGCCGCGTTTGCCAGCTTCATAAACCAATGCCTCTTCACGGCCATGCGTGACCCATAATTCGGCAGCCCCCGTTTCATCGATAGTCTTTAAAAGCTCGGGCCAATCTGAATGATCCGAAATTACCATCGGCAGTTCAATGTTGCGTTGTCTCGCCCGCCCGCGAACTTGCATCCAACCGGACGCCAGACAATTTACGGGGTCTTCAAAACGCCTCGACCAAAGATCGCCCAAAGCTGATGGCGGACCAAGTACAATTTCTCCTCGCAGTTTGGAGCTTGCCTCAGATACAGGTTTCAAATCTCCGAGTTGAATACCGCACCGGGCGTAATAATCACACGTGGCCCGCATTGCACCGTGAAGCCAAATGGGTTTGTCATAGCCAGCCGCTCTCAGAAGAGAAATAACCCGTTGGCATTTACCCAGACTGTAAACGCCGATCTGGTGCGTGCGCCCGGGAAACATTTCAACTGAGCTCAAAACTTTGCGAATTTCCAATTCTGCGTCACCAAAGCTGAAAATAGGCAATCCAAATGTAGCCTCGCTGACAAAGAGATCGCATTTTACCACTTCAAATGGCGTACAGGTGGCATCGACACTGCGCTTGTAATCACCAGACACAACAGCACGCTGACCGCCATAGGTAATCACCACTTGGGCGCTTCCTAAAATATGTCCAGCGGGAGCCAATCTTACCTCAACATCGCCAAATTCTATATTTTCTCCGAGCTTTAAGGGATGTGGGCGCTGTGGCGCAGCATCGCCTAAGCGAATTTTCATAATATCGAGGGTTTCCGACGTTGCCAAAACAGCATCCATGCCCGGTCTCGCATGATCAGAATGAGCATGAGTAACAATTGCACGCTCAACAGGTGATATTGGATCGATGTAGAAATTTCCCGGAATGCAAAACAAACCATCAGGCTGAGGTCTGATCCAAGAGTCGAAATTTCTGTCACCAGCCATCTAAATAAAACCTATTGGATTTGATATTGTTTCTCAGCTGCTGATTCAAAACGGCATGTTTGCGGTCCTCTCTTATCATTTAAAAGTTGTTATCAAAAATCATTTCTGCTCACCTGATCCCTAACAGTCCATCAGAGTTTGCGAGCTTTGTTTTGATTTTGTCATGATTGACTTTACCCCAAACATTGATTCAGCTTTCGATGTCACTCGGATTGGCGTCAGTAATTGTCCAGCAAGCACACACAGGGCTGCTTGATTTGAGCATCCGGTCTTTGATAGAATACTTGCCAACTGGCTCTTCACGGTATTCACTGAAACGCTCAAGGAATTGGCTATATTTTTAGGTCGACCGCCCCTGCAGATGAGAAAGGCAACACGCGCTTCTGCAGGTGTGAGACTCAAAGTTTGTTGAAGACGCAAAATAGTATCACTTTCTTCTGGTTCTTGTGCCGTGAGAACAATCGCGACGAGGCCGCTAGCTTCTTGAGGATTCGAAATCGGTACGATCGTGACAGACGCCTTTGACTCTCCTTGTACCCCAAGTGGCATCGTACAGTACTGATCACCCGATCCGCATTTTCTTTCGCTGGCAGCGAGAACGGCGGCTTCAAAACCATGAATGCAATTCTCGCCACCCCTGATTTGAAGTCGACCAGATTTTAGAAACACAAAATTGCCATCAGCAAGTTGCTCGTGACCGACCGCATTTGCGTAAACCAAAATGCGGTCTTCGTTCAACAAAAACATCGGCAGCGAAATATGATTGAGTAAAGCCTCAAGATGGGCATGACCAAAACTCAACCGCGGCGGGGCAATTGGGGCGGGGCGGGAGCGCAAACAGATCATTTTGTGCACTCCGAATGAAAGATTAAATGGTCCAAGCGAATAGACTCTATGGAGATTTTTCGCTTTTCAATATTTGTGCTGGCCTGTGATTTGTTCATTTTTTTCTCCCTATGTTGCAAGAATAGGGGCGATGAAAAATTCACGCTTCGGTGGGACTACCTATATTTCGTGACGCCTTAACTATAAACTATTGCCGAGGGAGAAAATCTGGCATTTCATACGTGGCGATTGCATAACGGACGTTCGGTGGTCTATACCCATCACGCACTATATGACTGCGACTTGTTGCTTATGCCTAACAATTGAATTTGAATGGTTTTTCGCCTCCCAAATTGAAACGTTGGAAAATACAAATGCAGAAAGACTTGGTTTCCCAAAAACAGGTGACAAGTACAGACGGAAAATTAACCGGCAGTGCGCGGTCGGAAAATCCGAATGCCAGCTATCATGGCAAAGTAAAAGGGACGATGCCAATTGAGCTCACTCTGGCCTTGCGGGGGCCACCACTCCCCGATTTTGATGGAAACCCACTTTCGGGCCTTTCTCTAAAACAACTTAATAGTAAGTTTGGGGCGTCAAAGGCAGATGCAACACTTGTTTCCAAAGTCATGCGTGATTTTGGTTTTAACATTCAAGGTATAAATATTGCAGCTCGAAGTATCGCCGTAAAAGGAACAGTCGCACAAGCCGTCAAAGCCTTTGCGCCCAGCCTTGCGATGTACAAGAACGAGGATCAAGGCGTATTTCGTGATCGCACGGGTGGTTATCATGTGCCCGCAGAACTTGAAGGAATTGTGACCGCAGTTATTGGCCTTAGCCAAAGGCGGATCATTCGTCCCAAACGCATTGCAAAAGATCAGAATAGGTTGGCAGATATTTTGCCAGCAGCCACGCCCGCTGATATTGAAAAAATCTATGACTTTCCTAAAGGCACCGCTGCGGGACAAAAGATTGCAATTGCCGAATTTGGGGGTGGCTACATCGCGTCAGATTTGAAAGCCTACTGCAAAAAATTTAGCCTCCACATGCCAGATGTGCAGGCCATTTCGGTCAACAGTCCGGCATATACTTGGAACCAGATGAAAAGGTTGAAGCGCTTGGAACGCGAGCAAGAACTTCTATGCACCGATGAAGTCATGCTTGATACCGAGATTATTGCAGGGCTTTGCCCAAATGCAAAAATAAAAATCTATTTTGCAACTTTCGATCAGAAAGGCTTTGTGGATCTGCTCAACAAGGTTATTGCCGATCGACCAGTTGTCCTTTCCATCAGTTGGGGTGTGACCGAGGACGCAAGCGATTGGTCTCCTGTCGCACGGACTGCAATCAACGAAAGGCTGGCCCTTGCCGCTGCAGCGGGTATCACTGTTTGTGCGTCTTCAGGCGATGACGGTGCTGGCGATGGAAGGCGAGGGCCAGACGCGCGCGTAGATTTCCCGGCTTCCAGTCCATATGTGCTTGGTGTGGGTGGCACACAAATTGGAGGTCACGATGGTAAATTGGAGGAAGTAACTTGGTGGTTTACGCCGGGGACAAGGGCGGGTGGTGGCGCATCAACCGGGGGCGGGGTGAGCGGCATCTTTGATCGCCCCAAGTGGCAAAATGTGCAGATAAAGTCGGGCAATCGTGGTGCAAAAAATGGACGAGTGGTGCCTGACGTTGCGGCATTGGCGGAAGGCCCGCGTTATAGTTACGTGCTGTTCGGCAAGACTGAACGCGGCGCTGGCACCAGCGTCTCGGCACCTGTTTGGGCAGCATTGATCGCGCGCGTGAATCAGAAATTGCCAAAGGCCAAAAGGCAGAGATTTTTGACGCCATTGCTTTATCGCAAGCTGACCAATGGCCAGACTTTGGGATCTGCTGTTTGTCATGACATTACAGTTGGAAGCAATCGGACTGAACCTCCTGGTTTTGGCTATCGCGCCAAGCCGGGCTTTGATGCTGTTACGGGTTGGGGTTCACCGAATGGGAAGGCACTGCTGAAGAAACTGGGGGGTCTCAGATAGATATTTGTGTGCGTCTGATCTGTCTCATCCATTTGGATGATGATTGCCGCTTCGACCAAGTTTAAGAAATTGCTCGGTGGCGTAGGTATCTCGATTGAGGGTGTTAAACGAGGGGAGGGTCTATTTTGAAAAATATTTTTCTCAAACTGTTCGTTCTGATTTTGGCGGCAAATGCGTGGTGTTTGGCCATAGCGCAGGCACAAGAGAACACACAGCCTATGTCTCTATCGCGCCCAAACCTCAATCTCGCATATCGCAATTGGCTTAATCTCACTGCGCAGCAGCGGGCGCAAGCGGGAAGCGCACAGCACGACACGCTTTTGAGCTATTCGCAAAAGTGTGACGCGGCTACGGGCATAACAATACCCACATTCAGCTGTAGCAAAGGGAAAGATGTGCCGGGACAAGGACAAGTCTCGGCAACAGGAATGATTCCTAAACTTTGTGATTACCCAAATGTGTTGAATGGAGTTTGTGATCCAGGTAGCAAATTTCAAGTTTTGAATAGAAGCGCTGATGGCAACGCCGTGGCAGTCGCGCATTGCCGAAAAGATGGTCAGCCACCGGGAGATCCGAACCACCCAAACGAGAACTACAATGACATTGCGATTATCCAATACAATAAACAGAATGGGGCCATATGTTTTTTTCAGGCGCTTGGCCACGATCAGGCTCATCCCAACAGGAAGTTTCCTTTGCCGGGCGACAATATCCCGCCGCCGAGTTCGGGAGATACCGCCCTTTGGGCTGATCATAAATCACATTGGATAAGCCCTGCTGGCACCGAAGCAATTGGCTGTGCGTCTTGTCACGATAGTGGCGGTTTCATACGATCGCGGTATTTAGCGCAAATGAAAGCACCAGACTTTGACGCCGACCATTCCTTGCCTAGCGTTTCTGAGGGATTTGATAACAAGAATCTCCCTCTCAAATATGTGGGGCTTGATTACAAGAGAGACCGCAGCTGGTCGGTCGAACTTGACCCCCCTGATCCAACGGGCACTTGCACGAGTTGCCATCGTTTGGCTGTTGCCAATCACTTAGCGCTTCATCACAGCCTCTATGGTGGCACTGCGATGAGGTTTGCTGTCATTGCCACGGCCAAAAAGCAGGAATCGAAAAATCCTCACAGTGCCACTTCGCCCATTTGGATGATTGACGGAGCAAACACTGAATACAAAGCGGCGAATGAAAAATTGGCCAAGCGCTATCAATCATGCGCGATGACTTTTTACAAATCCTACTTCAGAAAAGTCAAAGCCGGTTGCAAGATTACCCCATTGGCGGAGCCATGGTAAATCGCGCCACTCTAAATCAGTTGGTTCTTTGCAACAACCAAGGTTCTGATTGCAAGCGCAGGATCACTTCTATGCGGTTATTGGCATTCAGTTTTGCCAGAACAGCAGCTACATGATGCTCGACTGTTCGCTGTGATCGATTGAGCCGCTTGGCAATCTGAAAATTGCCATGACCTTCGTTGAGGAGAGTGAGAACATTTACTTCTTTTTCCGTGAGGCCCATCGGATGAGTGCGCGCAGCGCGGTAAGGTCCGCGACGCGGTTTGGGTAAATCGTTTCCAACCCCAAGGCCTTCTGCGCGCCGACGCAGCCAGGCAATAGCAGATTTAGCGCCAAGTTTTTCGAATCGCTCGAGCGCACCAAAAAGCTGAATGGCGTCATTCGATTGAGCAAGGCTCATAGCGGCTTGATATGGCGACCCTATCTCATGCCAAAGTACTGCAGCATTCACGTGTTCATTATTCAGTTCTGCCGCAAAAGGCGCAGCGGGCACACTTGGCAAATTGTAGTGGTCTACGGAAATACCCAATCTCTTCGCCCAGACTTGCATTTCACCCAACTGCCACGGGTCAGTCAAAGTGGCACCAAGGTGGAGCGCCTTTTCCAAGTGTTTTTGAGCACCAGCCTCATCACCAGCCAGCCATGCGAGTTCAACAAGGCCAAGAAAGCAAGGCAAAAGATATTGAGGTTCGCCAATGACGAGCCCATCATCCAAGCATTGATTGAGAAACGCCTCAACATTACTTTTTCCGAGCCGGATCCGCGCTAGGCTCAATGCAATTTTGGCAGGCATTTTCATAATCATGGTCAAACGTTGAAGACCTAGAATGCCAGTGCAAATGATGTCTGCTTCTTCAAAACGTCCCTGTTCAACGCGAAGCCGCGCGAAACCACCAGAAAGGTAATGCGTCCAAGAATCGAGATCATGCGTCGTATCAAAAGCAATTCCTTCAGCAAACAGGCGCTCTGCAAGTGCAAAGTCACGGTTGTTGAGGGCTGCCTCTGAGAAATTTGTAAAGGCTCTAGCGGCCTGTTCATGGAACCCGTTCGACAAAGCTAGTTCGAGGCTTTCCTGAAGCCGCGCTTTTCCCGCCAAGTCGCCAGTCGCCAGCATGGCCGTTCCGACATTGTTAAGGGCATGGGTCAGGGTTTCTGTGTCGTTAAATTGTTTGGCCAAAGCGATTGCTCGCTCGCCCCAATCAATCGCTGCCGCAATCTCTTCACGAAGCATCAAAGTTTGCGACCGCATGCTGTAAACCATGGCAAGCTCTGGCCCTGGTTCGCAGTCGGAAAGCACGTCCTCAGCTTTCCTCAAATACTCGTCTGCCTTTTGTGCTTCACCCCTATACCAATGAAAACGCGACAGCCAACGGTAGTTCTTGCTGACCTTTTCAGGACGCCCCAGTTGAAGCCAAAGATCTGCTGCGCAGTGGCAGGCGGCGATCACATCTTCACCTATATTCTTTGAAAGCCCAACTTCATAAGCCCAGTCTTCATAAAGCTGCGCCGCCTGTTCTAGGCTCGCTAATTTGACATGTTGCAATGCCAATTCCAGCAAAGAAGCGGCTTGCTCGTGAGCGCCAAGCCGTTGCGCTTCGACCGCTGCGAGCGGTGCTAACTCAAGAACTTTGCGGGTATCTCCTGCACGTTCGGCATGATGAACACGGCGCGTTAAAATTCCAGCGATGTCGTGCGTATCCATTTCAAGGATTGTATTTTCAGCAATCCTATGAAGTTGTTGAAGTCTTGCAGGTTGAATTGATTCCATGGTGGCCAGCCTTGCGAGCTCATGGCGGAACATCAGATTGCCATTGGAGAGTCTACGCAACAGACCTAGGCCCACAAGATTGGCAATGTCGGCCATTTTGCCTTCGACCAGAACCTCCGCAAGTTTGTTTTCGATAGGCACGGGCACGATGCTGAGATTGCACAATGATTGCCGTTCACCATCAGAAATTCTTGAAAGTCGCGACCAAACAGCGTCACGTATAGACGTCGGTAATGGCCCGCCGGGCCCACCATGCGCGAGCAATTCTGTGAGAAACAAAGGATTTCCTCCAGTGAGATTACATAGGTTGAGCAACCCCTTGCCCTCCGCACCTGACATTTGTCCGACGGCCTTTTCTGATAGTGGCTCCAGTACAACTCTGCGAACAGCTGAACTTGGCAAATCGCCTAAGATCGCAGTGAGAGGATGGTCGATACCTACTTCGTCATTGCGGAAACTTAATATCAAGACGAATCTTGCAGCAACCACACGTCGTCCGAGATATCTGATCAACTCAAGTGTGGCACTATCTGCCCAATGTGCATCTTCGATGATCATGACGATTGGTAATTTTGAGTTATGGATCTTTTTGATCACAGCCGGGAAGAGCGTGTGTTGTGCGTCTCCTGACCTTAATAAATCTACGATTTCGGGGCCCAAGTCTTCAGCAAAATCTGAAAGTGCGCCCAGTGGTTGGGGCGTATTAGATGCATCGCAATAGCCAACTAGAAAACGGGCAAATTCTGCATGACGCTTGGCCAGCTCGATGACCATTGTTGTTTTTCCGACACCTGCCTCGCCAGAAATAAGCACAACAGTTCCTTCGCCTGCGCGCGCTTTGGTTACACATTGCGAAATCGCTGCAATTGCCCCATCTCGCTCAAGCAGCTCGTAATTCATCATTGAAACTTTTACTCACAGCTCAATATTGTTGCTCTACACAATCGACCACAGCTTCACTAACCTATAAGAAGGTTGTTGGCTGTTCAACAAGATACTGCTCTCGTATGGCAATAGCGATGATCGTTTATTCCGGCTCTGCTGGAGCAGATTGCCAAAGACCAAAAGTTAAAGATGGTTTTTGATTAAAAGATTTCGGATTTAAATCTGCGCAGCAAACGCGAATTGATTGAAAGGTTTATCCGCGAAAGCATGCCCAAAACTCCAGTTAGCAACCCATCTCAAAAGCCCAAAATTCTAGAACGGAAGTCGATTGGAAAGCGGATTATAGAAAAGTTGATGACTCTGATTGAAGTTTTTGACGACAACAAGAGCTATGTTTAGTTGGTCGCGTAGATGCCGTATGCTTGCTTTTGTAAAAGCAACAAAATAGAAAACCAAATTAACTTATTGAAAAAATTGGCGCACCCGACACGATTCGAACTTGTGACCTCTGCCTTCGGAACAAGGCGAACCTACGCGGAATAATCCGGACATTTTTCGGGCTAACGCGCGTGACCGCTTGGCGGAAGCTGCTCAATTTGCGCTTGCTCTGTGCAATTATCAGGGGCTGGCTGGTCGCGTGATGCCAACACATTCTCTTGTTCAATTCGGCTGCCCGTGCTGGCATTGAAAAGTTGAATGTCATAGGGATCGATGTGAATTTGTAATTTTCTACCGGAATCTATCTGGCCTTCACCAGATTGAGCGGCGATAATAGATGCACCAGCTAAATCGCAATGTAAAAGATGTGATGCGCCTAGCTCTTCTAAAAATAGCAGCGTTACGTTCAGGCAGGTAGGCGTGATTTTTAAAGAAGTTGCCTCGGCCCGAAAGCCCAAAACGATCTCGCCATCTGGCACATGGGGCCATCTTTGGCGATCATAGGCAACCGTCTGACCGTCACTTAGTTGCACAATATTTTTCGAAGGTTCAGCAACGCCCTTAATTAAGTTCATGCCGGGTGCACCGATAAAACCAGCAACGTATGTGGAAGCTGGAAAGGCATAAATCTCTCGCGGTGTACCAACCTGCTCAATCGTGCCCTTGTGCATCACAACAATGCGGTCTGCCAATGTCATGGCCTCGACCTGATCGTGGGTTACAAACAGCGTCGTTGTGCCAAGCTGCCGTTGCAGGCGGCGAATTTCAACGCGCATGGCCACGCGCAATTTGGCATCAAGATTAGACAGCGGTTCATCATACAGAAAAATCTTAGGCTCGCGTATCATCGCGCGGCCCATGGCCACGCGCTGGCGTTGGCCACCGGATAGCTGCCCGGGTTTTCGATTTAAAAATTCAGTGATGTTAAGTGACTCAGCTACTTTCTTGATCTTGACCATGCGCTCTGTCTTCGGCAATCCCGCAATCTTCAACGAATACCCAATATTCTCAGCAACTGTCATATGTGGGTAAAGGGCATAGTTTTGAAACACCATGGCGCAGCCGCGCTCTCTGGGTTCAAGTTTGTTCACCACTTTATTGCCTATGGCGATTTCTCCAGAACTGATGGCCTCAAGCCCAGCCACCATTCGCAATAGCGTAGACTTGCCACAACCCGATGGTCCGAGAATGACCACGAACTCCCCGGCATTGATTTCAAGATCAACACCATGAACAACCTCGCTCTTGGCATAGGATTTTCGCACATTTCGAATGGAGATGTTTGACATGATCACTCACTTTTCTGTTGTAACAAGACCACGTACGATAAAGCGCTGCAGGACGATCGAAACAAATGCGGGAGGCAGTAAGACCAGCAAGTTTCCGGCCATCGCGGTGTTCCACACGGGTGGCTCTGCCTGCCCGCTGGGCACAAGCTTTTGCAATTGCATGGTGGCAGTGGCGTAGTTGATCTGATCTGTGACGACTAACAGAGGCCACAAATACTGGTTCCATGAATAGACAAACATGATTGCGGCAAGTGCTGCCATATTGCCACGCGAAAGCGGCATCAGTATTTGCCAAAAGAAACGTAGTGGACCTGCACCATCCATCTTGGCGGCTTCAGCGAGCTCGTTGGGAATTGTCAGAAAGAATTGACGATATAAAAATGTTCCTGTTGCCGTTGCGACTAACGGGAGAACGAGGCCTGCATAAGTGTTGAGCAAGTTCCACTCGGGCAAGGCGACGCTGAACCCAACAAAATTAAGCACGGATTGAAATGGGCCCAACACGTTGGCCGCAACCGCATAGGTGGGCACAATACGCACCTCAAGCGGCAGCATGAGCGTGATGAAAATCAACCAGAAAATCAGCATCCTGGCACGGTATTGGAAGAACACGATTGAGAACGCAGTGATTGAAGCAAGCACGATTTTTCCGATGGTCACACTCACCGCAGAAACCAAAGAGTTTAGCATGGCGTGGCCAAAGTTTCCCTTTACCCAAACGTCTTGCAAATTTTCCCAGAGGTGACCGCCGGGCCAAAGCGGCATGGGCACAGTGTTGACAGTCACAAAATCATGGCTGGCTGCAGCAATCACAATCCAAAACGGGATCAATATAGCAATCAAAGCTACGAACAGAATGATTTGAGTTACAGCGTTTAATATCGGGGTGCGTTCAATCATGGTGATCTCTCAAGTGTAATGAACGCGCCGCTCAACATAGCGGAACTGAAAGAAAGTGAGGCATATGACCAACAACATGAGCACAATTGATTCAGCTGCCGCGAGCGAATAGTCCTGCGCTTTGAAGCCATCAAAATAGATTTTGAAGACCATCAAGTCTGTAGCCCGGGCTGGACCGCCATGTGTTGTAATATCGACAATACCAAAGCTGCCGACAAAGCTGTCTGTTAGATTAATCACGATGAGGAAGAAAATTGTGGGCGCCACCAAAGGAATTTGAATATCTCTCATTCGCTGCAACACACCAGCACCATCCATAGCTCCTGCTTCTGTGAGCGGACGAGGAATGGACTGGAGACCCGCTAGAAAAAAGACAAAGTTGTAACCAATCGATTGCCATGCTGAACACAGGATGATCAGAATCATTGCGTGCGTACCGTTGGTAGCGGGGTTCCAAAGGTCAGGATGCCACTTGTTGATGACAGACATGAAGCCCGCAGTAGGCGCAAATATGAAGCGAAATGCCAGGCCAGCAGCCGGGGCTGCCATGGCATATGGAATGAAGTATCCGAACGAGTAGAGCTGATGACCGGGCAATCTTCGATCAACCAGCAGCGCCAACACCAATGAGATCAAAAGCGAAATGCTAGCGCTGGCAATTGCAAATATGATCGAGATGACGACGGAGTTCCAATATTTTGGATCATTGAACACCGTCGAGAAATTGAGAAATCCAACCCACTGGTTGCTGCCACCGAAAGGTTGTTCCAAAGTGAAGGCCCAATACAACGCTTCTAATGTAGGCCAATAAAAAAAGACGAAGACCAGAAGAAGCTGAGGGATAACCAGCGCTGCCGCAAGCCATGTATTGGAAAAAGCAGCATGTCGATCCACGTGTAACACCCCAGCATTATTCGATGTATGAATATGCGGGTGCGATCTTTCGATCACACCCGCTGAATCACCTGTTGAGGATTAAGGCAGCTGCGAGCCTTTAAATGTTTGCTCATAGCGGCGGAGTATGTCGTTACCCGCTTTTACTGCATCATCAATCGCAACTTGCATGTCTTTTTGGCCTGCAAATGCAGCTTCCATTTCAGACTTCAACGCTTTGCGGATTGAGGTGTAGTTACCAAGGCGAATGCCGCGGGTGACAGGCGTGCCGTTCGAAGCCGTGAGCGAAGTGATAGCCACTTCACGACCAGCATTATTTGGGTCTTCATAAAACTTGGCTTTATTCAGAAGGTCCAAACCATCGGCACGTACAGGAATATAACCCGTATTTTCTACGATATATTTTTGGCCGGTTTCTGGGGCAGTTACATATTTCAGGAAAGCTGCAGCGGCCTCATATTCTTCCTTAGACTTGCCTTGCATAACCCATAGTGAAGCACCGCCAACTAATGTATTGGAGCGCGTTACACCATCAAGCAACGGGATCATGGTTACACCCCATTTGAAGGTTGTTGCCGTTTGCTTGAAGGTTTTGTAATCAGCAATTGATTCAATAATCGAAGCACATGAACCATCGCCGAAGCTTTGGTCGATGTCTTTACCAATTTGTTCGGTTTGCAATTTTGCATAACCAAGATCGGTCCATTCTTTGTATTTCTTCATGTGGTCGACAAAGGCCGTCTTGTTAAATACAAGTTCGGCACCCAAGCCATCATACCCATTATTCATGGTTGCAATTGGAAGTCCATTTGCAGCGGAGAATTGTTCCATATTCATCCAGGAATCGAAATCATAGGCGATGCCGCAAGATACGCCTTTTTCCTTCATGGCTTTCAAATCGGCTTCATACTCCGTCCAAGTCTTTGGTGCTTCGGTCTTTCCAATCTTGGCCCAGGCATCTTTGTTCCAATACATGACGGCTGTTGAGGAGTTATAGGGGAACGACCACATCTCACCCTTTGATGTGGCATAGTAATTCTTGATGCCACCAAAATAAGAATCCCAAGCTACATCAATGCCATTGTCTTTGGCGAATTGTACAGCCGGAATGACTGCACCCGAAAGCATGAAGTTCACAGTACCAGCATCATATATTTGTACAACGGTAGGCTGTTGCTTGGCGCGGTAGGCAGCAATGGTGTTTTGCTCAGACTTATCATAGCCGCCTTGGCCAGTGCAAACAGCTTGGTATTTATCTTGCGAAGCATTGAAAAGGTCGCAATGCTTTTGAACAACCTCACCAATCTTGCCGGTGTTGCCATACCAGAAATCAAACTTAATTTTGTCTGCAGCTTGTACTGTTGCGGCTGAAAGCAGCAACGCCGCCACAGCAACGGATGTTGATAATGTGCGCATCATTGACGTTCTCCAGGATTTGACGGTGGACTTAGCGCCCACCTTCAAATTCATAAAGGCTGTGAATGACAATCAAAATTCACTTATGTGAACCAAAGGTGACAGCGCAACACCCTGAAATCAAACGCCAGCACTTACGATTTCAAATTCGTTGCCGCCGCTTGTCATAAAATGACCAGAACCAACTTCACGTACCGAATAACATTTGCTCAAGCCGCCGCGCATGGAAGACCAGACGGTGCATATCAAATTGCCTTGCAATGTCCATTGACCAGCATCATGGGCTTGTCGTGGACCTTTAACAAAGATTTCGGCTTTACCATCTGCTGAGAGGATCAAACTCCCTGTCATCCATCCATTGGCGTCCCACCATGCAATCGATTGACCAATCAATTGTTGTTCAATTTGGTCTGCACTCAGCTCTTCAGCAAAAGCAGGAGCACCAAAAAATAATAGCGCAAAAATTAGATATTTTTGCATACGAATCACCTCAGCCCACAAATTTATTACAGTTTGACGACGATCATTGTCACAATCCAGATCGTCTTTGTTTTGCAGCAAAAATGTTGCACGGTCTTCAAATTGGCCAGCTAACTGCAATTCCTATTAACTTTGAAAAGGATGCGCTCCATGCTCGCCAACGGTGTTTTCGGAACAGGCATTTCAGCCCACAAGCGTTCCAACGATCTTTCTGATTTTGCCGATGAATTAGACATGATTGATCTACTCGGCGTCGAGTCCGTTGAGTTACCAACCTATGACATGGATATCGTTGTCGGCGGCAAAATCCGCAAAGAACAACTGGCAAGACTGAAGCAAGCTTGCAGAGGCCGTGACATGGCGTTTACGGTGCATGGCCCGCTTTCCATCAACTTCATGGATGAGCCTTACCGCCTGCCGCGCCATATGGAAGTGCTAAAAGCGTCGCTTGAAGTTGCAGCTGAAGTGAAGGCTGGTAATTATGTGCTTCATTCTGGCATGATACCAACTCAGCAAGCTCAAGGAATTGAAGCAGCCTTTGAGCGTCAGCGCGAATGGTTGTCGCGCGGGGGTGATATTGCCCGCGAGCATGGCCTCACGCTATGTGTGGAAACTTTGTTTGCTGATGACGGCCGCATTCAAACGGCATCTCCGGCCAGACTTGCCGCAGAACTTGCAGTCATCGATCATCCAGAAGTAATGGCTACGATTGATTTCAGCCATGCTTACATCAAGCTGGATTTTGACGGTCGCCGACATGACTTCATTTCTGAGGTTGCAGCTCTCGCGCCTTTCGCCAAGCATCTTCACATGCATGACAGCTTTGGTCGTCAAGATGACATCTGGATGTTCACCGATGGCGAGCGACTCGCTTACGGTCATGGTGATCTGCATTTGCCGGTAGGCTGGGGCGATATTCCATGGTCAGAAATTATCGATACATGCGCGTTTCCCGAAGGCGTTGTGTTTAATATCGAACTGCAAAGCCGCTATTGGTATGAAGCACAGGCTTGTGTGGATTCTGTAAAAAAATTAGCAAACCAAGCCCGCACTGTGTCCGTAGCGAAGGCTGCAGAATAAACTCTCTCATAATTGTCACGACTCTGTTGCGAAGCTGGTGTTGATTTACGGCGAGTAGGGGAAAGCAATGATCAAAATTCAGAACCTCACCAAAACATTCAACGGCAGAACCGCTTTGGCCGACGTCTCGCTTGAGATTGAAAGTGGAACATTCATTGGTGTGATTGGCCGTTCGGGAGCAGGTAAATCCACCCTGCTTCGGTGTATAAATCGCCTCGCAGATGCAAGTTCTGGCTCTCTGGTTGTAGACGGCGTCGATGTTACGGGTCTCAAGGGTCAAGACCTCCGCGATTGGCGCGCAAAATGTGCCATGATCTTTCAACAGTTCAATCTCGTAGGCAGGCTTGACGTATTAACAAATGTGCTGATGGGCAGACTTAATTCTGTTCCGAGCTACCAGTCATTGTTAAAAATTTGGCCGCTTCAAGATCGTGCTTTGGCACTATCGGCGCTTGAACAATTCGGCATCGCCAATCTCGCGGCCCAGCGCGCAGAAACGCTTTCTGGTGGTCAACAACAGCGCGTGGCAATTGCTCGCGCATTGCTCCAGCAGCCTTCTATTATTCTTGCGGATGAACCCATCGCGTCTCTTGATCCGCGCAACACAAAAATCGTGATGGATGCCTTACAGCGCATCAATCGCCACTTTGGCATTACAATAATTTGCAATCTTCACTCGTTGGATTTGGCTCGCAGTTATTGTGGGCGGCTCATCGGAATGTCAGCAGGGCGTGTTGTGTTTGATGGTGCTACCGAAGAGTTGACCGAGTCAGTTGCCCGCGATCTCTACGGTCTGGAAGCCAATGATGTGATGGATAACGGATTAGCCCCTGAGTTATCGGGCTTGCCGGAAACGAATGCAATTGCTGCCTGAGACGCGTTTCGTCACAGCGATAAAAACTGAAAACCAAGGAGACTTCAAATGATCAATCGTAGAAATTTTCTCTCTGCCGGTGCCGCTATTGGCATGACCGGTTTAGCCATTCGCCCGGCCTTTGCTGAGGACTGGAAAGCCAAGTTCCCAGAAATCACTTTCGCCGTTGTACCTGCTGAAAACGCAACAGGTGTGAATGACCGCTATGCCGGTTTCATGGAATATTTAACCAAGGAACTTGGCGTAAAAACCACACTTCGCATTGCCAATGATTATGCAGCTGTGATTGAAGGTCAACGCGCTGGCAACATCCAAATTGCGTACTATGGTCCAGCATCATTTGCCCGCGCCTTGGTCACGGGTGTGAACACAGAAGCTTTTGCCATCGACGTCAACAAAGACGGCAGCAAAGGTTATTACTCAGTATTCTATGTAAAGAACGATTCACCTTACAAGACTATTGAAGACCTAAAGGGCAAAGTGTTTGGCGTTGTCGATCCAAACTCTACATCGGGCTACAACATGCCAATCTTCAAGCTCAACTCGATGGGTATTGAAGCTGATAAGTTCTTCTCCAAAGTTTTGACCACAGGCAGCCATGAAAATGCTGTTCTGGCCCTCGTGCAAGGCACCGCTGATGTCGTTGCCAATTCTTGGACCGCAGAAGATGATTCAAACCTCACGCGCATGTTGAACAAGGGCATGTTGAAGAATGCTGATGGTTCGGCAATGAAGAAAGAAGACTTCCGCATCATCTTGAAATCTGAACTCATCATCAATTCGCCAACTGCTTATCTGGGCGACTTGCCAGCAGATATGAAGGAAGCCATCAAGGCGGCCTTCTTCAATGCGCCGACCAAAGCGCCAGAAGCTTTTGGCAAACTTTCCGATGGTAAGAACAAGCCATGGGAAGCCATCACAACAAAAGACTATGATAAGACTGTTGACCTGATTAAGTTTGTTGATCAGCTGAAGAAGAAAAGCTCGTAACGGGTTCAAGGCGCGTTGCATTAAATTGCAGCGCGCCATTCTATTATCGTGTTGACGGTGAAGCAAAATGAGTAAGCCAACACGGAGTGGCGTGACTGTCCTGCCGGACAGTCAGTTGCAGCCTTTGCTGTTAGCTTATGCACGCTCTTTGGCAGCTAGCAGACGCAATACACTGGCGTTCATAGCTTTGCTCTTTGTAGCAATTGCATTAGCATGTTGGGCAGCTGAGATACGTCCTGTAACCTTCATCGAAAAGATTGGCGGGTTTACCAGTTACTTTGATCGTATTAGCAAACTCGATTCAGGTGCTCGTGTGTGGACTGATCCGGTTGAATGGTTCTGGGGTCTGAAAAAGTGGTTGCGTTTGATGTTCGAAACATTGCTCATCAGCTATATGGGCACGATGATTGGTGCAGTGGGTGCGTTTGTTCTTTGCTTTTTCACGTCTTCGAACATCAACAGAAATAGTATGACGCGGTTTGTTGCACAGCGTTTGTTGGAATTTTTCCGCACAGTGCCTGATATTGTATTTGCGCTGATTTTTGTGGTGGCATTCGGAGTTGGGCCGCTACCCGGCATCTTGGCTATTATGATCCACACTGCGGGCGCTCTTGGTAAACAATTCTCTGAGGTCGTCGAGAACGTCGATATGAAACCCGTCGAAGGGCTTCGCGCATCTGGCGCCAATATAGTGCAAGCTGTCCGCTTTGCTGTGCTACCACAGGTGATTGCGAACTTTCTATCCTACGGTATTTTGCGATTTGAAATTAATGTGCGTGGCGCGACAGTCATGGGCTTTGTGGGTGCTGGTGGCATTGGTGATGAATTTCTGCTGGCGATCCGGCGTTTCTATTATTCTGATGTCAGCGCCATATTGGCGATTATCATAGCAACAGTTTTTATTATTGACCTCTTCACAACACGCCTCCGCCGCATGGTCGGCACGGGAGGTGTGGCTTGAGCGACGCCAATCTCAATTGGACCAAACCAGACGTGGCTGCTCTGGCGCAACGCTATCCAAGTATTATGAATCCGTCACCGCGTGGAAGGATTGTTACAGGCGTAGTTGCGCTTGGAATGTTAGCTTTAATTGGATTTGGTGCTTGGTGGCTCAGTTTGAGTTTTGCCCGCGTGATTAGCGGCATTAATCAGCTTGGGCTGTTTGCATGGCTGATGATGCCACCTAACGCCGGCTCACAAACGGCACTCTATTTCAAAGCGCTGGGCGAGACCCTTGCGATTTCTCTGCTTGGTACATTACTGGGTGCAACGCTGGCGTTTCCTTTAGGAATTTTAGCTGCCGCAAATGTCATCCCCAGTTGGATTTTCCGTTTTAGTTTACGAAGGTCGATGGACGTCTTACGCAGTGTCGATATTTTAGTGTGGGCACTGATTTGGATCAATGTTGTGGGACTCGGCCCCTTCGCTGGTGTCTTGGCCATTGCTTCATCTGATTTAGGCGCCTTTGGCAAACTCTTTGCCGAGACCATTGAAGGCGCCAGCACCAAGGGTGCTGAGGGGATCAGGTCCACTGGCGGAAGTCGTTTGCAGGAATTACGTTTCGGCCTCATCCCGGAAGTCTTGCCGGTTATTCTGGGAACAGTGCTTTATTATTTTGAATCTAATACGCGCTCGGCAACGATCATCGGTATCGTTGGTGCTGGTGGCATTGGTTTGCATCTTTATGAGCAAATCCGCACGGTGGAATGGCAACAGGTCTCATACATCATCATCATGATTTTGATTACAGTTGCTATCATAGACTACGGTTCGTCAAAACTGCGGGTGGCAATCGCTGGTAGAGAGCCAGATCTGAGCAAATCATAACAGTCTGAGGGCATCTGTGAACGCTGCAACGGCATCTTCAACGGCACCATTATTTTCAACCCGAATAACTTCTATGTCAGGTGGAAACGGCGGGGTTTCGCGAAAAGCGCGCTTTGTGGCATCATCTGCCAGTTCACGACCACGGTTTTGGATACGCGCGATGCGTATATCAGCATCGGCGGTTACTTCTGCGATGACAAGATGAGGGTAACTCTCTGCCGCATCGTGTAAAATGTGCCGTGAAACATTGATCACCGCAACGTGTCCTGCCGTAATTTGATCGGCCACGCACTTGGGGATCCCATAGTGATTACCATGAGCCCGCCAAGATAGCATAAATTCGCCACGCGCCAGAGCCAGAGCAAATTCAGCTTCCGACATACTGTCATGGTCTTCGGCGACCGTATCAGCCTGCCGTGTCACCACGCGTCGCGGAAATACATATCTGGGATTACCAACAAGCTTTTCCGCTGCACCGCGCATTACACTATCTTTGCCTGCCCCGCTGGAACCGACAACCAAGACCAGTATGCCTGATGTTTCAGGCATCACATGACGCGGCGGCCATGGGTCCACACCCGTTTCACCACCGGTAAGCCGTTGGCCACACGAACCTGCACCAGATCGGCCCGTAAGCCCGCTCGCAACGATCCGCGATCATTAAGTCCCGCAGCCTTTGCAGGATTTAACGTTACGGTCCTCAGCGCTTGCGGAAGTGTTAGGGATGAAACCTGCAGTGGCAAGTTAAAAGCCGCATTCAACAGACTGGTTGGAACATAGTCCGACGATAGGATATCGAGATGCCCGCTGCCCGCTACATCTGAAGCAGAAATATTTCCGGAATGCGAGCCCCCACGCACCACATTGGGCGCTCCCATCAAAACAGCGAGACCGCCTTCATGGGCCGCCCGCGCCGATTCAGCTGTGGTCGGAAACTCAGCGATGACGACCTGGTCTTCAAGGGCTTCTTCCACATGGGCCACAGTTGCATCATCATGGCTTGCAAGGCGCACGCCGAGGCTGCGTGCTAGTTTTACAATGGCCTCCTTATTGTTTTGAGCATATTTCCCCTGCATCTCAAGACGCTCGGCTATGTAGGCTTCAATCTTTTCCGGCAATATAAGTTTCTTGCCAAGATAATATTGCCTGAATTTGTCCAGTGACGTGAACTGCCTTGCCCCTGGCGTGTGGTCCATGATGGAAATTAATGTCGGGGCGAGTGCCGCACAAATGCGTTCAGCAGCTTCGGCTGTGTCAATACAAGGCAGCTCACACCTAATGTGAATGAAATGCTCGGCCCGCAAATGACCCGCATCTTGTGCGGCTGTGATGGCTCGGGCCAGATTTTCGCCCTCATGTGCAGAAAGGTCTTCAGGGTCGAACGCGCCTGCACGCAAGGCATCGAACACCGTTGTAATACCCGATGCCGCAATTTGCGCATCATGGGCAATAACTGCTGAAACGGCCGGCCAATCAACACCTGGACGGGGGTGAAAATGTCCTTCCAAATGGTCGGTGTGCAGTTCCACCAAGCCGGGGATAAGATAATCCCCATCCAAATCTTCGTGAGCAGAGTGAACATCACCCTGATCGATTTGTTTGATCAAGCCATCTTCAATCACCAAGCTGCCATTCACAACTTCGTCATGCAGCACAAGCTTGCAATTGCTGAGCACATTTAATGTCATGCGAAAGCTGCCATAAGGTTTGCGGTGAGCGAAAACGTATCAACAACGCGAAAGCGAATGTCGGGTCCAGCTTCAACAAAAGTCGTCAATGCTGAGATATCGAGCGGCTGTCGAAGTACTTGAGCAAAATGGCTTTCTGCTAGATCGAAGACCGCGACCATTTCCGAGTCGGTGAGTTTTCGTGTCAGGGTGATGTGAAAACGAAACTCATCAAATACATAAGGATAGCCCCAATTGATAAGGAGGTCATTTTGGCGGGAACTTAAGGCGGCAGAACCGCGCCTCTTCAGTTCAGCCTCGTCAACAGGTGCGCGCAAATGATCAAGCCTGCGGACACAAGTCGCAGCTAAGTCATTTAGATCTTCGTTCTGTATTTCTGGTGTCAAAGCCAGAAATCCGTCTAGCGAACTTAAAACCAGGCGAGGGATTGCGATAGCCGAAAGCTCCTGCGCCGTTGCCGCCGTGCTCAATTTGAAATCTTCAAATGTTGCACCCTCTTTTAAATGGAAAGGTGCTTTCAACGTAGCATGAAGGCCGTAGCGGCTAGCCTGTTCGGTTAAATCTTTCAGCAGCCCATCGCCTGGCTGATCCAAGCTTTGACCAGTATAAGCATTATAACCCAACCATCTTGAGCCCAAGTCGTGCAACACGCTTGTTTGGGGTGGTGAATAATAAAGTGCAAACCGCATTTAAATATTGTCTCGTCTGGATGTTACAGTTTCATGTCATTGAAGGCCTATTTCACGTGTACAACTTCGCCGTCTTTCATCCTCATCATGGAACACGCCAACCACGGCGCTGCCATTTTGCCGTGCCTCTTTAATCAGGTCCAAAACGCGAATGCGGTTATCTTCGTCCAGCGAGGCTGTGGGCTCATCAATGAGAAGAAGCGGATAATGCGCAGCAAAGCCGCGCGCAATATTCACACGCTGTTGTTCACCGCCCGAAAAAGTCATCGGCGATAAATGCCACAATCTCCGTGGAATATTCAAACGTTCAAGCAGGTCTCGTGCCCGTGCAATTGCTGTGTCACTGTCGATGCCGCGATCTAAAAGGGGTTCAGCCACAATATCTTCGGCAGGTACCCGGGGGATCACCCGTAAAAATTGTGTGACATAGCCAATCGTGTTTCTCCGCAAAGCAATTATCTGCTGCGGATTAGCGGTAACAATATCAATCCATTCCTTTGAATTTTTCACAATGATTTCGCCACCCGTGGCGCGGTAAGTTCCGTAAACTAACTTCAACAAGGAGCTTTTGCCCTTGCCGGAAGGGCCCGTGATGGCAACAGCTTCACCAGATTCGACAGTGAGATTCAAATCACCGAACACTGAAATACGGATGCCGCCCTGCTGGTGAAGTAAAAATTCTTTGCTGAGGTTGCGTATTTTCATCATGACTTCCATGGCCTCACACCTGCAACACCGAAGATACAAGAAGTTGTGTATAGGCTGCTTGTGGATCTTCGAGAATTTGATCTGTCAAGCCAGTTTCGATCACGCGGCCTCCCTGCATGACCATCATGCGTGATGACAATAACCGCGCCACCGCAAGATCATGGGTGACAATCACAACCGATAAACCCAATTTGCGCACCAGCCCACGGATCAAATCCAAAAGCCTTGCCTGCACCGAAACATCAAGCCCGCCCGTTGGTTCATCCATGAACACAAGGCGTGGGGATGTTACCAGATTGCGGGCAATTTGAAGCCGTTGACGCATGCCGCCCGAATAGGCCCAAGGGCTGTCGTCAATGCGGTCCACCGGAATTTCAACATCCCTCAGCCACGTTTCAGCAGATTGCCGAATGCGCCCATAATGTCTCTGGCCAATGGCCATTTGGCGTTCTCCCACATTGGCCCCGCCTGAAACACCCATCCGCAATCCGTCGCGTGAATCCTGATGTACAAAGCCCCAATCCGTGCGCATCAACACACGCCGCTCAGCCTCAGAAATTGTGTCAAGCGTGATCACGCGTCCATCGCGCAAGGCATAGCTGATTGTGCCTGACGTTGTGACCAAATGACCAGACAGACATCGCAGCAAAGTGGTTTTGCCCGATCCCGACTCGCCAACAATGGCCAAAACTTCGCCGGGATAAAGATCAAGTGAAACTTCCATGCAGCCAACCCGGTTACCATAAAACTTGGTGACATCAGACACCGACAAAAGTGGTTTCATAATGCAGGCCTTCTCCCGCAATAATCGCTGTCGGAACAGATGAACATGCGACTACCCTTATCATCCGTCAGAATTTCATCCAGGAAGCTCGTCGTTGATCCGCAAATGGCACAAGGCTTGTCCCAACGCTGGATTTCAAAAGGGTAGTCTTCGAAATCCAAACTTTTGACTGAAGTATAAGGCGGAATCGCGTAAATGCGTTTTTCGCGGCCCGCACCAAATAATTGTAATGCTGCTGATTGGTCGAGTTTTGGATTGTCGAACTTTGGAATTGGTGTCGGGTCGAAAACATAGCGCTCATTAACCAGCGCCGGATAATCATAAGAAGTGGCGATCTCGCCAAATATTGAAATATCCTCGTAAAGCTTCACATGCATAATGCCGTATTCTTCCAGCGCGTGCATTTTCCGTGTTTCCGTTTCGCGCGGTTCCAGAAACCGCAAAGGTTCCGGAATAGGAACTTGAAACACCAAAATCTGGCCTACATGCAATGGCATCTCCGGAATGCGGTGCCGCGTTTGGATGATGCTTGCGTCTTCTGTCGTTTCGGTGGTCTTTACGCCGGCAGTTTTCACAAAGAATTTGCGAATGCTCACAGCATTGGTTGTGTCATCAGAACCCTGATCAATAACCTTCAACGTGTCATCAGGCGTCAAAAGGGCCGCAGTTACCTGCACGCCTCCAGTGCCCCAACCATATGGCATGGGCATTTCGCGGCTTGCAAATGGCACCTGATAACCAGGCACAGCCACAGCTTTTAAAATAGCACGACGGATCATGCGCTTGGTTTGCTCATTCAAATAAGCGAAATTATAAACTGGGGCCATCATTCCTTTGCCCTCAGCTTCCGCAGTAAAATCAATTCAGATTGAAAATCGACGTAATGCGGTAATTTTAGATGTTCGACAAAGCCAGTAGCTTGCACATTGTCAGAATGTGAAAGCACAAACTCTTCGTCTTGCGCCGGAGCTCCACGCTCTTCGCCAAGTTCTCCTGCCCGAAGGGCACGGTCAACCAACGCCATGGACATGGCTTTTCGTTCCGCCTGTCCAAAAACCAGGCCGTAGCCACGTGTGAATTGCGGGGGAACTTCGGCTGAACCTTTAAACTGGTTGATCATCTCGCATTCAGTGACGTCAATTTCGCCAATGACAATTTCAAATCCCAATTCCTCAGGGGTGAAAGAGACTTCAACTTTCCCCAACCGAATTTCACCAGCAAAAGGATGGTTGCGACCATAACCGCGTTGGGTCGAGTAGGCCAGCGCCAATAAGAAACCTTCATCGCCCCGCGCCAGATTTTGCAATCGTAAATCGCGCCCCGCCGGAAAATCCAGTGGCTCTTGCGTTAAATCGCCGGGCTCTTCATCTGATCGTAAAGCCTGTTCAATGAGGCCTTCTTTCCCCAGCATATCCAACACACGTGGGATGGGACTATCCGCGGATAATTGTGCAACCGCAGCTTCAGCAACAGGACTGTCATCTGCAAGATCAAAATCCAAAATGCGGTGTGTGTAGTCAAATGTTGGTCCAAGAATTTGTCCACCCGGCAGGTCTTTGAATGCGGCAGAGATACGGCGCGTGGGTGCCATGGCTTGGGTATCAAGAGGTTCGCTGTAGCCAAAGCGCGACATTGTTGTGCGCGCAGCGCGCAGTAAAAATATCGCTTCGATCATATCGCCGCGTGCCTGCTTCATGGCAAGTGCTGCAAGTTCGCGATCATAAAGCGAACCCTCATTCATAATACGGTCAACCGCGATTGAAAGTTGCTCGGTGATTTGATCAAGCGTGATCGCGGGCAATGAACGGTCACCGCGACGTTGCTCCGCGAGCAAGGCATGGGCAGCATCAATTGCTTTCTCACCGCCTTTGACTGCCACATACATTATGCAGACTCCTTCAATGCAATGCGGGTTGAACGCGGACAACAGGCGATGGCACTAACGCTTACAAAAATGACATCTACCCCGAGAGGATAGGATTGGTGATTGGCGTTCATCTCGTGCCAGAATTCCTGAGGCAGATTTTTTGCACCAAAGTTGACTGGTTGCTTCAAGCCCGGGCCAGACAGCAAAACATCATCGGCACCAAACCCTTCAACTTGAATGATGAGTGTTGTTGAACGATCTGGATACTCATGTGTGCCTTGCCCAAATTGTGTAAGCAGCGGAACTTTATGTTTGGCCGATACGACAGCAAAAGCCGCCTCTGCTAAGTGATCAATAAGCGGCGCACCCGTATGAAATTTAAGGAAGCGCCTTACGGCGTCATTGTTCAATTCTGGTGCAAGCCAAACCGTCGTCTGAAAGTCAAACAGGGTCTGCGCAATCATCAGTGTGGTCGCAAATACAGGGCCAATAGTATCGAGTGAAGGCGAAAGCTCAAAGAGATGGCCGGGTTTTGCCATCGCATCAAGAAGCACGCGAAAATTGCAGGAAGATTCCAGCGCAGCAGCAGAGTAAATGGTTTCAGCCATCGCCGCGCACCAGCGTGAAAAATTCTACCTTTGTTGCCGCCGCCTTCTGGCTGCTCAACAACTGCCTTGTCCGCAATTTCTGGCGCAGCGGTTCAATTATTTCTCTCTGCAATTGCTTGTGATGAATTGGCTGTTGCAATAGTCCATCGCATATTGCTGCGATGCGGGCATGTTCGATGTTTCGCCCCAATACATAAGAATGGCCCTCGAACTGATCCCCAAGCTTCACGCTGCAGCGTGTCACCGTTGCCTCTCCCACATTAAAGCGCGCGCCCGATCCCCCCATTCTCCCTCGCAGCATAATCAATCCCGTTTCAGGTGCGCGTAAAATGGTGTGCGCGGTATCGGAAATAGTTGAGGCTACAGTCTTCAAATCATCCCAATGTGCCAAAGAGAGTATGCGCATCCAATCTTGTCGTTCATGGGTTTCAAATTTATTCATCGCTTGAGAAACCAAGCAAGTGTTACGATTGCATGACAGTGGTTGCAACGCTTTGGGTCTCGTATTTCTCGAGAAAAGCCTCAGCACTCAAAGCGCGAAAATCTGGCAGAGCATGTTGAAGTTGCGCATGTTCCCAGTCCCACCATGCCAGTGTCTGTAACCTTTCAGCGATGTCTTCGTTGTGACGCCATTTGATGAACCGCGATGGGTTACCAGCAACAACCGCAAAAGGTGGAACATCTTTGGTGACCACAGACTTCGACCCTATAACAGCACCATTGCCGATCGTTACACCCTTCATGATGATTGCGCCGTGACCAATCCAGGTATCGTGGCCAATGCGCACCGGCCGCGACCTCCGCCAATCGAACACGGTAGCCTCGTCGTCTTCTTCGGGCCAGTAATAACTGGAGCGATACATAAAATGATGGAGCGAAGCCCGGTGATAAGGATGTTCACTGGGGTTGATCCGCGAGAACGCAGCAACATTCGAAAATTTGCCAATGATGGAATAGGCGATGTCGGCGAAACGATCAGTATAGCTATAATCACCTATGGTCGACTCGATGATGCGCGTCCCTTCGCCCAATTCAACAAAGCGCCCGAGTTTTGCCTCGACAAGTTTGACGTTGGCATGGACGAATGGCGTGTCAGATAGTTGCGGCATGTGATATTTTGATCGAACCTGAATCGAATTACCATGGTGAGCTAGCTCGGTATTGTGAAAGCATTGTGACCTGAGACCTAGCCTATATAGAACGATTCCAGACTCTTCTTGGAACTGCATATAACAAATTCTCCAGACATTCTCCGGACTAGGCGCCTTTTGCAATGCAATAGGTCTATCTAAGTTATTAAAAGGATGGCGCACCCGACAGGATTCGAACCTGTGACCTCTGCCTTCGGAG
>CAXTKN010000005.1:4933-29040 GCA_964244805.1 uncultured Aestuariivirga sp. | reverse complement strand
GAAGCCAATCAGTTTGTGTTTCCAGGTTCTAATCATCATCACCGTATGCCAGCGGCTTTGCGTTTAACCACGATGTTTGATGGCGGTGAATTTGAAAAGATTTCAGGGCCAGCAGTTGCTGTTGATCCGCTGAAGTTCAAAGATGAAAAGCGTTATGCTGATAGGTTGAAGGATGCGAAATCTAAAACTGGCGTGGATGATTCCATTCAGGCGGGTTACGGCCAAGTAAACGAGCAGGCCATGATTGTTGCTGTGCAGGATATGGGCTTTATAGGTGGTTCTCTCGGCATGGCGGCGGGTGATGCGATTATTGCGGCTATGCGTATGGCGGTTAGCAAGTCATGCCCGTTTGTGATTTTTGTAGCTTCTGGCGGTGCGCGTATGCAGGAAGGGATTTTATCTTTGATGCAATTGCCGCGTACGACGATTGCCGTGCAAGAGTTGCGCGAGGCGGGTCTTCCTTACATTGTTGTTTTGACCAATCCCACGACCGGTGGTGTGACTGCCTCTTATGCAATGTTGGGTGATGTGCATTTGGCTGAACCGCAAGCAACGATTGGGTTTGCCGGGCAACGTGTGATTGAGCAAACTATTCGTGAGAAGCTCCCAGAAGGTTTTCAGAAGTCGGAATATTTGCGCGAGCATGGCATGGTCGATAGCGTTGTGCATCGGCATGAAATGAAGAGCACAGTCAGCCGCATTGCGCGGATGTTGATGAAGGTTCAGCCACGTGAAATTTCGGCTGGCGCTTTGGTTGCTGTTAACGCTTAAATTATGGCGCGTAGCGATGCCATATTGATGCGGCTTTTAGAGCTGCATCCTAAAATTATCGATTTATCGCTTGAACGCATGTGGCGCATCCTAGAGCGCCTTGGCAATCCGCAAAAAAAATTACCGCCTGTCATCCATATTGCTGGAACCAATGGCAAGGGTTCAACGCTGGCTATTACGCGAGCAATTATGGAAGCAGCTGGGTTGAAAGTGCATTGTTATACTTCGCCGCATCTTGTTAAATTCCACGAGCGCATTCGAGTTGCCGGTGAATTGATTTCCGAGCATGATCTATCGGCACTGCTTGAAGAATGCGAAGTTGCAAATGGCTCTGAACAAATTACATTCTTTGAAATCACAACGGCAGCAGCATTTCTTGCGTTTAGTCGCACCCCTGCTGATTATCTGATTTTAGAAGTGGGGTTAGGCGGACGCTTGGATGCGACCAATGTGATTGATCATCCAGCGGTGAGTGTGATCACATCCATCGGTTTGGATCATCAACAGTATTTAGGCGATACCATTGAGGAGATTGCGCGCGAAAAGGCGGGGATTCTCAAGCGAGGCGTTGTTGGTATTCTAGGGGCGCAATCAGCTGAAGTGCGTGATGAGATTGAGCGCGTTGCTGAAAACGTTGGTGCGCCACTGAAGATCGCCAATCAGGATTGGCAAAGCTACACGCAGCATGGTCGGCTGGTTTTTCAGGATGAAAATGGGCTGTTGGATTTGCCATTGCCTGCACTGCAAGGGCCTCACCAAATTGATAATGCGGGTAATGCGATTGCGGCTATTCGTGCTTTGAAAGACTCGCGTATCAATGATTCTGCAATTGAGGCGGGCTTACTAAATGTGACTTGGCCAGCGCGGATGCAAAGGTTGAGCAATGGCCACCTCAATGAACTTCTGCCGCTTAATGCAGAGCTTTGGTTAGATGGAGGGCATAATGGGCCTGCTGGTGTTGTGTTGGCTCAGACCCTGAGAGAATTGAATGCCAAGAGCCCAAGGCCACTGATCATGATTTGGGGCATGCTGAATACAAAACATCCCGGAGCTTTTATCGCGAATTTCAAATCTCTTGCTAAACACGTGATAACGATTGCCATTCCCGGAGAGATCAACACGATTGCAGCTGATGAACTTGGTTTGATGGCCAAGCAAAATGGGATTGCGTCTTTTTCTGCGCCATCGCTTGAAAATGCATTGGAGCAGGCTGCTGTTTTGCACCCTGCTCCCAGAATTGTGATATGTGGTTCGCTTTATCTAGCGGGCCATGCTTTGGCCGCCCAGAGCGGTGAGACCATGTCGGCCCTCAGTGGGGCCGCGAAGCGTTAGATCGAAGACTCAATCCAGCTTTGCAACTGGGTCTTTGGCAAGGCGCCAACTTTAGTTGCCGCTAACTTGCCATCCTTAAACACCATCAACGTTGGAATGCCGCGCACGCCGAATTTTGAAGGTGTGCCGGGATTCTCATCGATGTTGATTTTGACGATTTTGGCCTTGGGACCTAGTTCCTTGGCGATTTCTTCCAAAGATGGGCCGATCATTTTGCATGGGCCGCACCATTCCGCCCAGAAATCCACAACGACGGGCGTGGATGAATTGAGTACATCAGCTTCAAAGCTGGCATCGGTGACTTTATGGGTGGACATGAAATTTCTCCAAATTGGTTATATTGTAACAGAGGTAGTGACGATCATGCGTTAGGTCAAGACGTCTGATCCTCACTTAAGCTCAAAATGTGTTCACGTGCTTGTGCCATGAAAGCTTCAGAAATCCACTCAAGTTTTGCGGTCTGCGTCCAAAATAGTGCTGCTTTGATGTGATGTTTTGGGTAGATCTCAGAAAGAAGATCTGCATAGAGCGCCAGCTGCATAGCATAGGGATGATCAACCGCGATAGATTCGGGCACGAAACGATCAGATTTATAATCGAGTAACAAGACCTCATCTGCGTTTACAACGAGCCGATCGACTCTACCGATAACTGACTCACCATTTTCACGTGTGCCGGAAAGTTCGACTTCTGACTCGCTATGAGACACAAAGAAGGGCGAAAGTTCCAGAGAATTGATAATATTCACGAGGGAGATTGCCGTCTGCTCATCCAGCCCCAATCGCCTTCCTTGAAGTTTGGCCGCAGATAGTTGGTCTTCGCGCGCCACATTGGGTAGGTTCTGAAGCAGAGTGTGAATCGTCGTTCCGCGCTTAAGTTCAGTTTGATTTAAGAAAGTTTGTCCGATTTTAGTCTGGGATTTGAAATTCGTTGCAGTCCGAGCCGCTCGTAATGTTTCTGCTGGCGCAGGAGCTACCGCCCAAGCCGGTATTTGCAGGTTTTCTTTTGTGACTTCTTCTGTAATCGCATCTCCGATATCTTCACCCGAAGGCGAAGTGACGCCGAGAATGGGCTCAACAATGGCATACCAGCAATCTTTCGGAACATCCTTGCGCTTACCTTTTGCGCCACAAATATAAAGTTCATCTCGCGCTCTGGTCATTGCAACATAAAGAAGGCGTTTTCGCTCTGCGGCTATTTTGTATTCGGAACCATCTATCCATTCCTGTAAATTTGGTGGTGTCGAAATTCCACTGACGTTCAGCAAGGGAAGAGGTGTGCCGATATTAGCATCAGGAATCAAAATAATCTGGTTTGCGTCACGCCCCTTTGATACTGACGCTGCATCGGCAAGAAAAACGATATTTGCTTCCAAGCCTTTTGCGCCATGCACTGTCATCAAACGTACCTCCCCCGACGTCATTTCAAGCTCGCGTCTTATTTCTGTTTCACCCTCATTAAACCAATGCAAAAAACCTGACAGCGAGCGACCATGTTCCAACTCATAACTACGCGCCTGATCAAGAAATGCGTCAGTAGCGTCGCTTGCTTCGGGGCCTAGTCTTGCCAACATCGCCTTTCGGTATTTGTTCAATATGTATGAGAAGAAATCGTAAGAGCTGGCGTTTTGCGCACGAACTATGAGATCCCTGAGCCATATCGCATTCACACTGTTTTGGCTTTGCACCCTTTCCCAGAGTGACTGCGCCAAACGGTTGTATGCTAAATCAAACAGTTCAACTTCGGTCAACGGGCTTGGTACAAAAGGGCTCTTAAGCAAACATGCCAACGCATAGTCGTCAATCGGCAGAATTACCCATTGTGCGATTGCTGCGAGATCTTGAACAGCGATGCTTTCGTGCAGTTTGAGGCGGTCGGCGCCAGCTACTGGCACACCAATTTTACGCAATTCAGCAATGAGCATGGAGAAGAAAGAGCCTCGCTTTTGGAGCAGAATCATAATGTCGCCCGCCACAATCGTTCGATCCAGCGAACCCAGCTTTCGCTTGCCAATCCATGATTTTATCGTACGCGCTATATGCAAGGCTAATTGGCGCTTGGGTGATTGTGCGGGTTCGCGGTCAATCGGGGCCAACCAATGATCAGGCTCTTCTTCTGCTTCTTTTGGCATGACCAAAGGCCAAACTTCAACGCGACCAACTGCTCCAGAACGATTTGTCGTGTGGTCTTGTTCTGATGCATCTTCTGGGGCAAATCCTAACCTCGTTGGATCGCTCGCCGGAAATACCTTGTTTACAGCATCCAGAATTTCTTGGGTGCTGCGGTAAGAAATATTGAGTTCGATTTCTGCTGACGGTTTCGACATGCGCTTTATCAGAGCTAAAAAACTCTTGCGGGCCGCAGTAAACGTAGCTGCATCTGCGCCTTGGAAACTATAGATTGATTGCTTGCGATCGCCGACCACGAAAATGGTTCTTTCAGTCAATTTCGGTTGCCCAAATCCGGAGAAGAACTCATCTGCTAAAGCTTGGATGATCTGCCATTGTGCAGGACTGGTGTCTTGAGCTTCATCAAGCAATATATGATTCAACCCCGAATCGAGCTTATAAAGCACCCATTGCGTGGCCCGCGCATCACGCAAAAGCAGACTGGCACGTCTAATCAGATCGTCAAAATCATAGCTGCCCAGTTGTCGTTTTTTTGCTTCAACACGGGCGTGAATCCTTTTGCTTAGCGTATAGATCGCTATCGTGAGGTCTATGCGTTTTAAGATGTCTTGATGATGGAAAAGAATTTCCAATCTCCGCTGTTCATCTGTGATGAATTGTTCAGTTCCTGGATGTTCAAGTGCCACATCTTTGGCGATAAGTTTTTCTCGAGGCTTTAGATCTTTATCTTTAGTAAAGAAAATCTTCTTGAGTAGGCCAATGCGCTCATCAGAACCTTGCAACTGCTTCATCATTGTCGAAGCGTCGTGACGTCCGTATGGTTTGTATTTTCCAATGATTTGAGAATGAAATTGATAAGATTCTTCATCTATCTCATTTAATTTGGTGACAATTGTCTGTTGAGTTTCATCCAGTTCAACTCTGGTTGCGTTTCTCAATAGCAAAGAAAGGTTTTCGGCATCCAAGTCCGCTTCAATAAAATTTCTGAGATTATTTGTTGAACTCAAGAAATTTTGGATGAGCCCATTAAATATCTCGCTATTACAGTTTTCCACAACCAGTGAAAATGCAATCGATAGAACTTGATCGGTTTTGGTTTGACGTAATATTTCCTCTTTTGCTTCATCACGCAAATGGCGCGCTTGTCTTTCGTCCAGCACACGGAAGCCTGGCGCTATTCCTGCCTCAACCGGAAATAGCTGCAAGAGCCTTTCACAATAAGCGTGGATGGTTTGTATTTTTAGTCCGCCTGGGGTTTCCAAAACCATTGTAAAAAGTTGGCGCGCTTTCATCAGATGTTCTGATTGCGGACTGCTTATGCCAATTTTCGAAAGCTCAATTTTCAGTGTTTTGTCATCGAAGGCAGTCCATCTACTTAGACGATCATAAAGACGCGTTGCCATTTCTGCAGCAGCGGCCTTTGTAAATGTAATACATAAAATTGACGATGGCTCGGCACCATCAAGCAAAAGCCGAATGACACGCTCGACTAATACGTGAGTTTTACCTGAGCCGGCATTAGCCGTTACCCAAACTGATCTCTTAGGGTCTGCTGCATCTGTCTGTTGGCGCGTTGGGGTAAATGGCTTTTTCAAACATTCCCCCCATTGAGCATCCATTCGCGGTAGCGTGAAAGATGATCGTAATCCAACTCATCCTCTTCTTTCAAAACTGTAACCCGTGGCAAATAGCTTTGGTTTTCGTTCTGATAATTTGAGAGAAGTGTTTTTAATCCGGCTAAGTGACGTTCTGACAATTCGTCTATCGTTGATCCGTCTTTGGATTTGATTAAAGTAATTTCAACAGGATTTGTTCCGCCACCTATTTTTACATAGCAGAGCGAATTTGTTATTGAACTTTTCAGGCTTTGAAATTCCCCGTGTTTGAGAATTGCCGCTTCCAAAGTTAACTGTGGGCTAAGACCGACTGCGACTTGCTGTGAGGATGGAGGCGCGCCGGTTTTATAATCAATCACGCGTGTTGTTCCGTCATCGAGAAGATCAATGCGGTCTGCCCGACCAAAAAGTGTGTGATCTGTCCCGTTGATTTTGAATTCGTACTTGCCAGCAATCTCGGCGTAAATTTGGGACAAATCTTCTTTAAAATCGGCTTCAAGTTCAATTAAGTATCTGGACATTCTTTTGAACTGCGGCCACCAAAAATTCGATATTTCCGGATCATTCCAGAAAGGTGCAAAAACTTCTTTTCCAGCTTGAAGCAAAATTTCGATGTCGTTCTTCACTGGAGATTTAGAAATAATTGCGTTCCATTCGTGTATTGCCGAGTGAAAAAGCGAGCCGCGCAACGCCGCATCTGGTCTCCGTGCAACCTGTGGCAGAGGATCAAGTTTGAGGATTCGTCTTGCGTAAACAGCATAAGGATCGCGGATTAATTTTTCGACCTCCGTTACACTAATTCGCGTTGGCCTTGCTATTACGGGTGGCGACGGTTTGGGCTTGCCGATTGGCGATAAAGTTTTTGGCTCGTCAATTGCTTTTGCCAAATAAACCCATTGATCAATTCTGTCGAGGTTAGGTTCAATTCCGGCAACCCTCAAGACAGCCACCAACCGAAGAATCCAACGAGATGGCACAAGTGGGGAACCATCAACACGCTTTGACCACGTTAAATAGACTTTGTTATAGCCTAGGCCTTGTGCAAAATCGTGTGCAGCCACACCAATTTCACGCTCAGGCTGTTGCAAACCCAGCACGTCGCGCATAGGGCGGTTGAGCCATGTGCCGGGATCTGGCTGGGCAGGCCATTTGGTCTCGTTTAAACCGCCCATGATCAAGATATCGGCGGGTATCATTCGGGCTTCGAGCAATCCATAAATCGCGAGTCTTGGGTGAGATTGGTGAGTATCTCTGAAGGATTCACTTTTCAATACATTCAATATCAACATGCCTGCTGTTAGGAGATCACAGGCGGGCAGGCGATATGCATCCAAATCAATTGCATTGATAGCGCTATTAAATTGTATGTTCTCTTTAGCGCCTAGATCAGTTTGTGGCGCAAGAGCCCCAATGCAATTCAGAATTATCTGGAGTTGTGTTTGAAATGGCGAAACTGATTTTTCTGATAGTGGTTTCAGGCAATCCGAAATTCGTTTCAAAAGTTGCTGCATCGCCAGCCAATCCTGTTCTGACAACTTGGCCACCAATGGTGATACGCGTTCCAAATTAACAAAAGCAAGTCTTGCCGATTCAAAGCCTCGCTCAAGATTTTCAAGGCCTGTGCCAGTATTATAGTTTCGCAGTACCGCAACCTCAATATGGCGAAAGATTTTTAACATTTCCTCTCGCGGTAAGCCAAAGTCGCAAGCTGGATGATTAAGCAGACTTAACAAGCTCGACGGTGAAAGACCTTCAGAAACTGTTTCAATAACCTGTTGGAAAAGAGAAGCGAGACCAAAATTTGTCAGGGGTTCGCCCGCCGAATCCTCAATTTGAATGTTCCAACGTAAAAGTTCATTTTTTACGCGAAGCGCCAAATCGCGATCTGGTGTAACCAATGCTCCCGTTTGTCCAACTGTTTCGAGTGCATTCCTGAGAATCAGTGCAATCGATCTTGCCTCAATATGGCGGTCTGGCGCTTCGACCAGATGTAGATTTTCCATAGAAGACATAATGTCATTTTTTTTGGCAGCGAGTGCCTCTCGCCACAGATGCGCAGTTTGAGTGGGCCGCATCAGCTCTGAAGCCAGAATGCTTCGTGCTTCATTGCCGGAACCCATTTCAACAACGTCACTGCGACTGACCTGTAATTCGCCTAGAAGTTTCTGGAGGGCAAATTGAGGGTGGTCGGGCTTTAGGGAAGACCAAGCTGGATCATCCATATACTTGTCTAACCCCGGCAAGATGACAGCACTTTGTGCGCGATAGGCCACGGCTTTGAGAAGCGCTCGTGTTGCGGGAATAGTACCTGTTGAACCGGCTGCAATGATCGGGCCTTGCGAATGATCATGCTCTATGCGCTGGGCTTCCAAACGGATCAAACGGTTGCGCCGATCAGAAGTGCCCAGAATATTTTCGTCAATCAATACTTTGGGTAGTGCGGTTTTTACAAGCTCCAAAAGACTTAGAATTGCATTTCGGTGTTCGGAGAGATCAGACTCGTAAACCTCTGCCAGATTCTCCAAGGTCAATTCTTCAGTTTCAAATTGTTGGACGAGTTTGAGCAAGCTATTTGTTAGTGAGATGCTTTGAGCAGGCGAATTGACTATTTCACCTGCTAAGGCAAAGAGCGGGTTTTCTTCACTCCAGCGGCGCAACAGCGAAAACAAGGCAAAGAATTGTCCAGATTTGGACATAGACTTGGGAAGTGGTGTCAATAATTCAGACTCGGCCAGCTGATCTTCGTCTAAATCGCCAATCGGTCTGATGCGGGGCAAGCGAATAGCTTTTTGGCCTGACAGTTTGAGAAGTATCTGCCCCAATTGGCGCGCCGCGCGCCTGGTGGGCAGGAGGATTGTCCAGCTTGAAAGTGCTGGTCGGGCTTCGAACGGCTCGAGAGGAAAGCCTTCTAAAATCTTTTCTGCAAGTATGTTTAGAAAGTTTCCTCCGGGCGCTATGTTATAGACACGCGGAAGTGTCGTCGGCATTGCTAGACCTGTTTCAATTTTGATTCTGCTTCTGATATTGCATCAGGCGTTCCAACATGGAACCAATGACCATGATGCGCAATGCCAAAAAGACGACCCTCATTAATGGCCACGTTCCACAGCAAGTTCATTGAAAACTTGCCGCCAGGCGCATTTTTAAACAGGCGCGGATGAACGAGATAAGCGCCGATATAGGCCAAGGCATTATGTCGTTGACGCATAAGTCTGCCATCGGCACCGATCACAAAATCTCCTTGGCCATCATATCCAGTTGTTTGCGCTGGATCGCAAAGCAGCAGGAGACAATCCATTTTCGCGTCGTCCCAGGTGGAGCGCAATCTATTCAGAGCGGGATCGTCTTTGTCAGACCAAAAACAATCGCTGTTGAGAACAAAAAAAACATCCTCGCCAAGCAGGGGTAGGGCATTGGCAATTCCTCCTCCCGTGTCAAGGATGATATTTGACTCATCTGAAATTTTGGTTTCGGGATCAGAAAATGTCTTGCACCAATCGATAACTTGTTGGGGCAAATAATGAACGTTGACAACAGCCTGCTTCACTTTCGCTTCACGTAGCTTATCAAAGCCATAGCTGATGATGGGCTTGCCTGCGACCTTGATTAGGGGCTTTGGCGTGTGATCAGACAACGGCCTCATACGTGTGCCAAGGCCAGCGGCTAAGACCATCGCGATGTTACCGATTTTGCTCATGGCATTACCGTCAAGGCTTCAGGAAGATAATTGAGATACCATTTTTTTAAGTCAGCGAGCTCGGGATGTTCAAGATTTTCCCCCAAATAACGCGATACGCGCGGCATGTGTTTGAGATAAGCGGGCTTACCGTCGCGCTTGTTCAATCTTGCGAAAATGCCAAGGATTTTTGTGGCGCGTTGCGCTCCCAAGATGGCGTAGGCAGTTTTGAATTCCGCTTCAGAAAAATCATCTTGGTTTGAGAATGATAAATTCCCTGTTGTGAAATTAGGCTTTGCTTTGCGCAAAGCTATATAGTGTTCGAAGGTTAGCCTTGCGAGATTATCAGGAATATCGACCCGGGCATCTTGGATCAATGAAACAAGATCATAGGCCGCATGACCCATAACAGCGTCTTGCGTATCAATTAATCCTACACGCAAAATTCCTTTGCGATCTGGAATCCACAAAAGATTCGGGGAGTGAAAATCGCGCATTACAATCTGCGGTGACTTTTGTTTGGCTTGAGGTAGAAGTTTTTTCCAAACTGCTTCGAATGCACACACAACTTCCTCAGATGGTTCAGTGCTATTGATGTAAGGCCAAAACCATTTAGGCAGGAGTTCAGTTTCGATGAGCAACGCTTCATCATCATAGGGTGGGACTTGATATGAACCCCACATTGTAAAGTGCACTTTGTCGGTGTGGGCGCGATGACCGAGATCTGCAAGAAGCTCTGCTGCTGTCATCATCGGGTCGGTCATGTCCTCGCCAGCCTGC
Source organism: uncultured Aestuariivirga sp. (assembly GCA_964244805.1). Taxonomy (GTDB): domain Bacteria; phylum Pseudomonadota; class Alphaproteobacteria; order Rhizobiales; family Aestuariivirgaceae; genus Aestuariivirga. Next base: position 18,736 of record CAXTKN010000005.1, on the reverse strand, counting down.
AACATTTTTCCAAATACCTGACTGCCTAAATCTTCAATGAGTGCGAGACCGTTGACATAGTCAAACGCTAGTGTTTTCGGTGTACTGTAGCCACCCAACATATCAAGCAAACCATTTACGCAAATGACTGATTTTATATTTTCTGCCAGATGAGCGATTTGGCTATAAGGCTTGCCGTTCTTCACCGCTGGGCCATCGGGGCGCTGGGGCATATCCATGAGCAAAACCCGTTTGCCACCCTGATGCAGTTTCTCGTAGCGCCTTGAAGATGCGTCGCCTTCAAAAAATATGCGTTCGGCGTCCTGATAACCGTGGTGTTTCAGAAATGATTTAATCGTTTCATTGCGTTCGACTACTCCAACCCATGAGCCTTCAGCCATCATTTTGATTTCGCGTATTTCACCGCTCCCGAAAAAATTCAGTGTTAGTGTTGAAGCGGTTAACGCTTGGGCTATCCGCTCTGGCCATTCAATCAACAGAACATGTTGTGTTAGAAGTTCGCCCAGCCCTAAATCATCAACTTCCCGGGTGGTGTTCAAACGATAGAGATCAACGTGAGCAACGGGCACGCGCGTGTTGTCGTAGACTTGAACCAGCGAAAAGCTGGGGCTTGGCACATCGAAATTATCATCTGGATTGGCCAAGGCCTTAATGAAGGCGCGCGCAAATGTTGATTTGCCCGAGCCTAATTCACCTTGCAACGCTACAACTTGGCCGGGCCTTGCCCAAAGAGACAGCATTTGTGCAAATTTTTCTGTTTCGATTTGGGAGTTGCAAACGATGATTTGCGAAATTGAAATGGTCATGCCGCGAAGTTTCGGTTGCTCGATGTTGCATCAGATTTACGCGGGCCGTTGATCGGCAAAGTGCATATGACAGTCGTTCCATGTTCTAATTTAGAAACCAGAGAAACTTTTCCACCATGAAGTTCGGTGAAGCTTTTGACTAAAGCTAGGCCGAGCCCTGGACCGCGATGGCTGCCAGCTGAGGGCTTGGCTTGGAACCTGTCGAATACTTTTCGTTGGAGTTCAGGTTCAATGCCTCGCCCATTGTCGGCAACCCAAAGCTGAATATTTTGCGCCTGTTTGCGTGCGCCCATTTGAATGGTGCTGCCGGGTTTTGAAAAGCCTGCGGCATTAGATAACAGATGAACTAAAACCTGTTCGAGACGCGCTGGGTCACCGATCATCACTTTGATGTCGCTGGCCAATTCAATTTCAACCTTCAGGTTCCGTTTTTGAAGTATTGGTGACAGTCTTTCGGCAGCAGAAGCTAACAAATCGCCGATATCGATTTCCGAAAGTTTTAGTTCCATCTGTCCAGCATCAATCGCCGAAAGATCAATGATGCTATCTATAATCGTCTTAAGATCTTCAGATGATTTCCGAATGTCAAGAACATATTCTCGCTGTTTGGCAGTGAGCGGTCCGGCAATCCCATATTCCAATGTTTCAGCAAAACCGACGATGCTTGTGAGTGGTGTTCGAACTTCGTAGGAGACATTTGTGAGAATGCTGTTCTTGAGGCGGTCTGCTGCTTCTAACGCTTCGGCCCGATCCCTGAGCGCTTGTTCGGCTTTTACACTGTCAGAGATGTCAGTAAAGGTGATGAGCGCATTGCCATCAGGCAACGGCACCGCGCGGTATCGCAGAACTCTCCCATCTTGGTTCATCCGACCTTCGTGATGTTTTCGCTTTGCTTCAATTCCGGTAATACCGAACTTGATGTCTTGCCACCCTGCTCTCGCATCTGCACTAAGACTTGTAAGTTGCGCAATATCTCCAACGTGAGGTTTGCCAGCAAGAAACTGGCTCTCAAGTGACCAAAACCGCATAAAGGCTGGATTGAAGAGTTTCAACCTGCCATCGGGCCCAGAGAGGGCCACGGCTTCTGCCAGATTATCAAGTGTTTCACGTTGCACGTCAAACAACTCGTTATACCTACTCTCAAGTTGATATTCTTTTGTAAGGTTTTCATAGAGGTAGGTTACACCTCCAAATGGGTGTTGTTCGCAGATCACTCTCAGTGAACGACCGTCGGGCAGATACCAATATGCTTCTCTGAATTCGAGATTGGTATAGGCGGCCAGTTGCTTTGCACGCCATTCGCGGTAGTTAACCTCTTCGGGCAAGTCACGCTTGGCGCGCAAGCGATCTAGAATTTCGCCATCACTCGGCTCGGACTGCAACCATGTTTCATCTAATTGCCAGAGTTGAACATAAGCTTGATTGAAAAACCTCAATCTTTGATCGGGACCAAATATTGCGATTGCAGTGTTCAACTTATCAAGCGTTGAAGCATGTGCGTTGATGTGGCGCTCAAGTTCCTTTTCAATTTGTTCAATCGTTGTTACGTCAATTGCGTAACCGGCCTGACCAACACTCAGTTCAGAGTGAAAAATATTATAGGCCTTCAATTTTCCAGATTGAACTGCATGAGCTCTGCCCACCAGGCCTGTTGTTATGTCTGCATTTTTGCGGTCTATGGCTTCGAGTTTTGCGATTTGAGTTTTTTGCTTGAGGACATCAGTACTATCTGGTGCTTCAGTTGCTTTCACATAGGCTTGGTTGACCCATCCCAAGCTGCCGGATTTATCATTGATCCAAATGGGCAAGGGTGCTGCATCGAGTATCGCGCTCAAGCGCTCTACTTGTTTGGCCAACTTATGGGCGTCGTAGTCGGCTTCACTTGTAACACGCCGTTCGCCAGACAATGGGCGCACGCGCAACGTTGCTAGACCAGCTGCTGCGCGCCCTGCCGCCTCAAGCAAATCACCACCGCGGGTTTTGATTGCGAGATTAAAACCGCCGCCGGTTAGCCTCAAATTTTTTACTGCTTCTTCCAATATAACAGCAGAATCGCTTTCTAGCCACGCAGGAAACTGCGTAAACTCTTCCAAACCCGTTGGTATTCCGCTCAGTTCATGGATTCGTCCGGAGATGCGCTCTGGTGCCAAGTCGCGGCTGCGCCAAGCCACTAAAATTTGAGGCTCTGATTCAATAGCGGCTTCTGATTCATTGAGCTGACGTTCTACATCGACAAGCCTGCGTCTTGTCGTTTCTTCACTTTGCTTTAGTTTACGGTAATGACGATAGATGAAAAAGCCTGAACCTAGGATTGCTAAACCAGCTAAAGTTCCGAGAAGGCTCGAAACCTCTTGAAAGATTGGATCAGCCTTAGCAACTTGAACGTCCAGTGCCGTAAAAGCAGACAGAGTGGTTGTTATAAGCAACCTCCGACGTTGTTTTTTAACACTCTTCTGATCTTGCTCTTGCAACTTGTTTTCTGCCAATCCTGCGGCTTTCACGAATCACGCCCCTGCCCGATCAAGATATAGACTCAAAAAGCCTGCTTCGGGAATCAGTGTTCTTCCCAAAAGCAGGCTTTTTATTGGAGATTCTCTGCTACCTAGTAGCGATATGTTTCTTTCTTAAACGGGCCGTTTTGGGTCACGCCAATATAGCTGGCTTGTTCAGGCTTCAGAGTGGTCAACTTTACGCCGAGTTTGCCAAGGTGAAGTCTGGCAACTTTTTCATCTAGATGCTTGGGCAGAACATAGACTTCATTTTGGTATTTACCATTGCCCTTATTGGTATAGAGTTCAATTTGCGCCAAGGTTTGGTTGGTAAATGATGCTGACATCACAAAGCTTGGATGGCCTGTTGCGTTACCGAGATTGACGAGGCGACCTTCGGACAAAAGGATAATGCGGTTGCCTTTTGGGAATTGAATGATGTCGACCTGCGGTTTTACGTTGGTCCATTTGAAGTTCTTCAATTGGGCAACCTCAATCTCATTGTCGAAATGACCGATGTTGCAAACAATCGCCATGTCTTTCATGAGACGCATGTCATCAACGGTGATAACGTCTTTATTACCTGTCGCTGTTACATAGATGTCGGCAGTTGGAAGTGCATCTTGCAAGGTTTGCACATCATAGCCGTCCATGGCCGCTTGCAGCGCACATATTGGATCAACTTCGGTGACAATGACTCTGGCACCGGCGCCACGGAGAGAATCTGCTGAGCCTTTACCCACATCGCCGTAACCGCAGACGACGGCAATTTTGCCAGCCATCATCACATCAGTACCGCGGCGGATTGCATCAACCAATGATTCGCGGCAGCCATATTTATTATCAAATTTCGATTTGGTGACTGAGTCGTTCACATTGATAGCCGGGAAGGGCAGCTCGCCCTTTTTCTGGATTTCATAGAGGCGGTGAACACCTGTTGTGGTTTCTTCAGTTACGCCAATAATTGCGGCGCGTTGCTTTGCAAACCAGCCTGGCTGATTCTTGATGCGCTTGGCTATTTCAGCGTAAAGGTATTCCTCTTCTTCACTGGTTGGTTTTGCAATGAGCGCTGGGTTCTTTTCAGCTTTTTCGCCGAGCAAAATATAAAGAGTCGCGTCGCCACCATCGTCTAAAATCATGTTTGACGGTTGATGGTCTGGCCATTCGAATATTTTCGCGGTGTATTCCCAATATTCCTTGAGCGATTCACCTTTAATGGCAAATACTGGAATGCCCGAGGCTGCAATGGCAGCGGCAGCGTGATCTTGTGTTGAAAAAATATTGCAAGAAGCCCAGCGGATGTCAGCGCCCAGATGTTTCAGGGTTTCAATCAGCACAGCCGTTTGGATCGTCATGTGCAACGAGCCCGAAATCCGTGCACCTTTCAGGGGTTGCGCATTTTCAAACTCGGTGCGAGTTGACATCAAACCCGGCATTTCCATTTCTGCCATATCAAGCTCTTTGCGGCCCCAGTCGGCAAGCTTAATGTCTTTTACGATGTAGTCTGAGAATACAGCCATGATTGGACTCCTGATGATCTTGATGTTCTTTGGATGGCAGCCGATACCATGAAAGTATTTTGGCTGCAAGAACCATATAAAGATATCTTTATATACTTAATTGGGCTTTGAATTTATTAACTTCAGCATCTCACGGATCAAGCTTGGCTCAATTTTGCCGATGGTTTTTGCAAGTTGATTGGCCAATTCGGTGGCTTCTGGTTCAAGACCAGACGTGTCTATGGTTATCCGGGGGTGCGAAACGCGCGACAGGCGCACCAGTTCTTCGGCTTCATCCCAAATGATGTTCAGGTATGAGATAATTGCTTGAACCAGATGCCAAGATGGCCTGCCACGTTTGCCGTGCTCCAATGCTGAAAGATAAGCGCTGGAAACATCGATGGCCTTGGCCATTTCTGCAAGAGTCAGATTTCGCACTTTGCGCAATTCCCGCAATTTGGCTCCAAACGGAGTCATTCGCTCTCGCCAGTTGTCCGGCGAAGTTTGACGTAAAAGGCACCGCCCCCACCATGGCGCGGATGAGCTGGCTGAAACCCAATAATATGTTTGCGAAACTCAGTATCATGAAACCACATCGGAACTTCACGGCGCAATTTTCCCTCGCGCTCGGGCGTGTGGAAATGACTGTGACCGTGTAAGGTATGTCTCGCAAACGGTGATGAGCCTTTGCCGGTGATCACCAGAACCAATCTGTTGCCGTACTGTCTCTGACGGTAGATAAAATTCAAAAGGGCATATCTGGCGGTTTCAAGATTCTCACCATGAAGATCAATTCTCGCTTCCGGCTCTACACTGCCACGACCCAAGCGCTGCGCTGTTCGGCGATCAAAGCTTGATATCGCGGGCGGGTGATTTACCGATATGTTTTTGGGTAGCGCGAAGGTGCTGGGATAAATTTCAACATTAGGAGATTGAAGAGCTGGCCTCAATACTTCAATCAATCGCGGTTTGGATTTTAATGCCTTGCGCCTCCCCAGTGGGCTTACTGCCTTTTTTACTTCATCCCATAGCTCGAGATCTGGCACGCTGATGGCTTTGTGACTCATGATTTTTGCACGAGCCTTTGGGCTAAGGCTTTTGGAAGCAGAACAATTATGCGACCCGGACTTTTCATGTTGCCAGCAATTAACGCTGCATCATCTCCCCAACCCCAATAAACATCTCCCCTAACATGGCCCCTGATGGCTGTGCCCGTATCTTGGGCTACCATCAAATGGCGGAAAGGCTCTGCGCCTTTTGGAGATTCTGGGGGTGTAGTCGTATCGAGCCAGATCGGTGTTCCATACATCCAGATTGAACGATCGACCGCGAGGCTTCTGAGGGGCGTAAGATTAACTTGTTGGGCACCCAAAGCGCCCAGTACATCGTTGAATACTTCTATGTCACGAAAGAAAATGAACGAATTGTTGTCCCACATTAAATCGCGGGCTTCACTGGGGTGTGATGCCATCCAATCTCTGAGGACTTGCATCGACATGGTTTCAGGCGTTGCAACGCCGCGCTTTAAAAGCACACCCCCAATACCGGTATAGGGTTGGCCATTTTTACCGGCATAGGCCAGTCTAATTATTTGTCCGTCTTCTAAAAGAATCCGCCCTGACCCTTGGATATGAATAAAAAATGCATCAACCCAACTTTTCAGCCAAACGATCTCAAGCTCTCGGTTAGCAATTGCGCCGTTTTCAATTTGTTTGCGTGTGTAGAATCCTTCTGCAATACCATTTTTGACAACGCCATAAGCAAGGCCTGTGGCCTTTTGGCATTTAGTATCAAGTGCAACGAGTTCAGGTGGTTTGCGGTAGATTGGGACTTGATATTCTTTGGTTTCTACTCTGCTGCCTTCGGCCTCTGGTTCATAATAACCAGTGAACAGGCCTTCAGGCCGAACGGGATCTTGCACTTCGCAAGGCGTGAAATGGGTTTCAAAAAATTTGCGCGGATCTTTTGTTTCAAGAGCTGTTTTGGAAATCGTAAGCCAATCTTCTAAGGTACCGCCAAACAATGCTTGACGTTTGAAGCCGTGAGCCGTCGTTAGCATTTCATCGTAGGATCGTTTGAAGGTGGCCAATGCTGCTGCATGATTATCGCTACTCCATCCCTCGATGCCTGAAAAAGACGTTTGACGTAAAATCATGGAGATATCTGGAGTCACGGGTTCTGCTCAACTGCTGCTTCGTCTTGAGTTGCAGCCAAAATCCAATTGGGATCTTTTGAATTGAGATCGCGTTCGAATGTCCAATATTCTTTTAAAGTGCTGACCGCCTTTTCGTCGCCAGAGACAACTTCTTTATTCTCGTTAACAGTAGCTGAGATGATTTCGCTTTCAAATTTAACGCCGAGAGCCATTGTCTTTTTTTCGACTTCAGCAGAATAGAGCTTTGCTGAATTAATGCCGACAAATTTAAATATTTTGGTATTACGTGCGGCATTATTCTGATCGATGGCCATCGCAAAAGAATCATAAACGGTTGGACTCAGGAGCGGCTTGAGTAATTTCTTTTCACCTTTTGCAAACGCCACTAAAATCATCTCGTGAGCGGATTTGGCCCCCTCCAGAAAATGCCTGATATTGAATTCTGGCTGGACTGTTCTCAGTGTTTCCAAATTTGCGCTTAAAGGACTGCCCGGCTCAGTATATTGCTTCCAATCCTCTGTGATCGTTTTGATCTGTCTATCGGATTCTACAGGCAGTTTAGAACTGGGTGGAATGATTTCAATTTCTTTGCCGGTTCGCTCGAAACCCGTGCGTTGCCCCAACACTGACTTGAGCCACCACAGGATTGTGATTGCTGCAATCAACAGAAGAAAATTAATTGGATCAAACAGAACTTCCATATTTTTCCATTTTCATAATTATAACTAAGTGGTGCTTCCTATATAGGGGTTTATTACTGCCTGCCAATGCCGCTTGAGTGACTCTTGCGGCTTACCCTGCTTCATGTTAGCCAACTGCCATTGAAGGGTCTTTTATAGAAGATCCAGAATCAGAGGCAAAGATGGCAAAAACGCTTAAAACAGCTCCACGCAAAGCACCGGCAAAGGCTTCAAACGGCAGCAAGGCAGCTCCTGTTCAAAGTCAGAAAGCACCAAAAATTGAACCACAGGTTTCCACTACAACGCTCACTGCGCCTGAGCCTACGCCTGGCCAACAACCTTCCCTAAAAATTCTAGGCCAATATCTGAAGGATTTGAGCTTTGAAAATCCGAATGCGCCGCTCTCCTTGGCACCCCAACAACAACAGCCTGATATTAACATTTCAGTAAATGTAAATGCGCGCAACTTAGGCCCAGCTGATTTTGAAGTTGAACTTCATCTAGATGCCAAGGCGACAGCTGACGGAAAAGTCATTTTTGCGGCTGATCTGCTCTATGCGGGGATGTTTAGACTTGAAAACTTTCCAGCTAATTTGTTGCATCCAGCAGTATTAATTGAATGCCCACGCATGTTGTTTCCATTTGCACGGCAAATCTTGGCTGATGCCACGCGCAATGGCGGCTTTCCACCGTTGATGCTTGATCCAATCGACTTCACGGTTATGTATCAAAGACGATTGCAGCAGCAACAGGCGACAGCTCAAGCTTAATTTTACCTACTCCAAATTGCCTCTCCGCCCAGCTCGGCTATAATGCTTTTGTGAGAGGCAAGCTCACCTTCGGTCAGCCTTGTCGGCAAAGCTTGAGGCCTGGTTTTGTTATGACTGGACTGACTTAAAGCCAGTTTGGTTTTTGGTTTAGTGTCGGCCTGCAGGCTCATGGCCGTCTGACGACCACCAATGAGTTCAAGGTAGACTTCGGCCAAAAGTTCGGCATCCATTAATGCGCCGTGTTTAGTTCGCTTGGTATTATCGATGCCGTAACGTCTGCACAGCGCATCCAAGCTGTTTGGTCCCATCGGGTGTTTGCGGCGCGCCATTTGCAAGGTATCAACCACGCGTTCAGCACCAATCATCTCAAGACCAGCGCTTTTAAGCTCCGCATTTATGAAACCCATATCGAAACTGGCATTATGGATGATCAAAACAGATTGTTCGATGAATTCGATAAATTCTCCAGCTTTGGATTTAAACGTTGGCTTATCTTTCAGGAACGCAGAAGAAAGACCGTGTACGGCTTCGGCCTCACTCGGCATATCGCGTTCTGGGTTCAGAAAAATCTGAAAGGTTTTGCCCGTTGGCAAGTGATTGAACAGTTCGACTGCTCCAATTTCAACGAGGCGGTGACCGTCTTGAGGTGAAAGACCTGTGGTTTCTGTATCGAGGATAATTTCACGCATTCAAACGAGTTCCTTGAAAATTTTGAGGATATGAAATTCTAAGTCGGCCAATGTACCATTATTTTCGATAATATAGTTGCTGTGTTGTCGCCTTTCAGAGGATGACATTTGTTTGGATTTGATCATATTGAACTTCTCTTCAGTCATACCCGGCCTTAACATCGCGCGACTTCGTTGGGTTTCGGGCGTGGCGTTAATCAGAATAGTTGCGTCCATATCTTTATGGTGACCTGTTTCAATGAGAAGCGGTGAATCGATGACCACTAACTTGTGCTGTGTACGTCTAGATTCGGTTAGAAATTCATTCTCAGCTTGACGCACCAGGGGGTGAACTACCGTTTCGATTTGTTTGAGAAGAGTGGGGTGATAAGCGATGAGCTGTGATAGCTTTTTGCGATCGACTCTGTCTTCTTCAATTGCTTCGGGACACAAAGCTTTTAGGTGTCTTGCACCTGTCCCATTTTGGTAAATGTCATGGACTGCGCCATCAGCGTCAAAAACTGGAATATTGAGTTTGCGGATTATTTTCGTGGCTTCAGATTTTCCCGTTGCGATGCCACCTGTGAGACCGATCACTTTCACTTTGACTGTTCCATGGCAATATCTTGGGCGACTAAATTGTAAAGTTCATCGGTCACTTGAGGTCTCACCCCAAACCAATGCTCAAATCCTTCAACCGCCTGATGCAGCAACATGCCCAAGCCTGGAATAGTTTGCAGACCGAGAGATTCTGCTTTTGAGATAAGTTTGGTCTTCAGAGGCACATAGACGATGTCGGCTACCAATGCATGTTTTGGCAGATTATAGATCTCAATTTCCAATGAAGGTTGACCGATCATGCCTTGCGATGTCGTATTGATGAGTATGTCTGCGTCTATTAAGCGTTGTTGAGCATCCTGCGGAGGCACGATCTGGATTTTGCTGCCGAATGATTGTTTTAGTTCAAGCGCTCGTTCACGCGTTCGGTTGAAAATGAGAATTGTTCTTGCATTTTCTTGAAGTAATTTTTGGCATATTGCTTTTGCTGAACCGCCTGCCCCAATCATGAAAACGGTTTTGCCCTGTATTTGGTAATCTGGGTAATGTGACAAGATATTGTTCAGAAAGCCTTGGCCATCCGTGGATGTTCCTTGGATTTTATCACCCTTTAAAAACACCGTGTTTAAAGAACCAGTTTCCCGCACGATTTGGTCGTAGCTGTCAACCGCTGCTAGAGCTGCTTCCTTGTGAGGGATTGTCACGTTGCAGCCTTGATAGCCGTTTTGCTTCAGATTTCGGATAAAGCTTCGCAAATCATTTGGTTGAACTGCCACACGCTCGTAAAAACCGTCTATCTCTAACAGCTTCAGCCAGTAATTGTGGATGAGTGGAGACCTTGAATGTTTTATGGGCCAGCCTATGACACACGCTTTTTTCATGAGGATAATAAGTCTCTGGTCCGAAGAAATTTCATAAGTACTGGAAGCGGAAAGCCTAGAATGGTGAAATAGTCGCCTCGAATTTCGTCGAATAACTGTATGCCTAAGCCTTCGAGTTTGTAAGCCCCCACAGAACTTAAAATATCATCCCTGGCCTGGGCTAGATAGGTTTCAAGAAATTCATCAGTGAAAGACCTCATGGTGAGTTCGGCTTGATCTTGGAACCGCCAAATTATGTTGCCGCCCGTGGCGCAGCTTAGAGCTGAATTTAGCTGGTGGTTTTTACCTTTTAATTCTAGCAACTGTTGCTTTGCTTCTTTTTGGCTTGTTGGTTTGTGATAGATGATGCTGTTGCAGACAAGTGTTTGGTCGGCACCGATAACAAAGGAATTTGGGTGGAGCTGTGAGATCGAAATTGCTTTGGCATCGGCCAAATGCTGGGCCATTGAAGTCGCGTTATGATCTTTTAGCTGTGCTTGGAGTTTTGCTTCATCGATTGGTGGCGTGATAGCCTCAAAAGCTATACCGGCTTGCGCTAAAAGGTGTTGGCGCGTGTAGCTGCTGGAGGCGAGGATCAACATGATTGGGGCTGTGCCGAATGTGTGAATGAATTGTTAACAAGTTGTATCATCTTGTGCGAATGGGTTTTGTTTAGCTCACCAGATGGGTGTTTATCCACAATTAAACTGGCGGGTGGGGTTGTTATCTAGATTTGGCTGGAGATGTAGATTTTTTGGGTAAGTCATTAAATAATTGATTTGTTTTTATTAAATTTGTTTGTTTTATTTTTGTTAGGAGTTATTAACATGTTGTAAAGGTTTTGGGGCGTCATTTTGCCTTGTGACCGCAATCCACGTACCAACAGAATCCTTATATAAGAATCCTTCTTTCTTGTTATGTAGTAAGCACAAGTGAAACCTTTACTCGACGTTCTCTTAAACCAAACTCCGAAACGGCGCCCAATTTGGATTATGAGGCAGGCTGGCCGTTATCTTCCTGAGTATAAAAAAGTCAGGGAGGCTGCGGGTTCTTTTTTACAGCTGTGTTACAATCCGGAATTAGCTTGTGAAGTAACTTTGCAGCCATTGCGACGCTTTGACTTGGACGCAGCAATTTTATTTTCCGATATTTTGGTTGTCCCTCATGCCATGGGGCTCTCATTAGATTTTAGAGAGGGCGAGGGCCCGGTTCTTCAAACTGTGTCGAACTTAGCTGAAGTAGAGCGTTTGGCTTATCAAGGGTCATTCACGCAGTTTGATCACGTTTGGGAGACTGTCGGCTTGGTACGGTCGAGTCTTGTACCTCATCTGAGTTTGATCGGGTTTTGTGGCGCGCCTTGGACGGTTGCGAGCTATATGATTGAGGGTGGCAGCTCTGATCGCAAACGGGCTTTGGCTGTTGCGCTGGAAAATCCGGTTTGGTTTCGGGTTTTACTTGACCGTGTTATCGAAATTTCAATCGTTTATTTATTAGGTCAGGTTAAAGCTGGTGCGGAAGCGCTGCAGATATTTGATAGTTGGGCTGGAGATTTGCCTGCTGGACTGCTTGACCGCTTGGTATCGTCGCCGATTAAGCGGATTGTTGATGGTGTCCGTAAAGTTCATCCTGATTTTCCGATCATTGTCTTTGCGCGTGGTGTTGCAACGAGCCATGGTTTGATCGCCAAAGCTACTGACGCGAATGCTGTTGGCGTTGAAGAGGATGTTTTGTTGCGCGACGTGCTTGGGCAATTGGCAAATAGTGTTGCCGTTCAGGGTAATTTATCGCCGCAACTTTTGTTGGGTCCGGACGATGCACTGTATTCTGGCATTAAATCGGTTCTGGATGGTGTTCCTATGAAGCGCCATATCTTTAACTTAGGCCACGGGATTACGCCACCAACTAATCCTTTGATGCTTGAAAAGCTTGTTGCTGCTGTCAGACGGTATGACGCGGAATTTACATGATAGTACTTTGGATTAAAGCTTTGCATGTAGTGGCCATGATCGCTTGGATGGCGGGGCTGTTTTACTTGCCGAGGTTGTTTGTTTATCACACACGCCAAGATATTGGGTCGAGTACAGATTCCCTTTTCAAACACATGGAAGAGCGTCTGATAAAGGTGATTATGCGGCCTGCTGGGGTTGTTACGGTTTTAGCGGGTTCTGCTCTGGTCTCCATGTCAGGGTTTTCTTGGGGTGACACGTGGCTCATTGCCAAGCTATTTGGCGTGGTGGGTATGATCGCTTACCATTTCAGCTTGGAGCGCTATTTAGCGCTTTTTGCTGTGGGTTCGCGTATTCGAGACGAGAAGTTTTTTAGAATTCTGAACGAGGTGCCCACAGTATTGTTGATCTGGATTGTGGTTTGGGTGATCGTTAAGCCCTATTCGTAAATTCACTTTCTTCTTTGACGTGTTTCTGTTAGAGAGCTTCCTGCAAGTTGGGTTTCGGCCTGGCTCCCGCTCACTCGGTGCGCATTCGCCCACCATTTTTCAAAGCTTGGACATATGACTGATCTTGTTGATCTCAAGGAGATTAAGCTCTCCGAACTAAAACGTAAGACTGCTGCTGAACTGTTGAGCCTCGCCGAAGAACTAGAGGTGGAAACCGCTTCGGCCTTACGCAAACAGGAACTGATGTTTGCAATTTTGAAGAATCTTGCTGCTCGCAATGTTGAGATTATCGGCGAAGGTGTCATCGAAGTTTTACAAGATGGTTTTGGTTTTCTGCGGTCGGCAGACGCCAATTATTTGGCAGGGCCAAATGATATTTATATTAGTCCGAGCCAAATTCGTAAGTTTGCTTTGCGCACCGGAGATACTGTTGAGGGACCAATTCGCGGGCCTAAAGATGGTGAACGTTATTTTGCGCTGGTCAAGGCCAGCACGGTTAATTTTGAAGATCCCGATAAAGCCAAACATAAAATCAATTTTGATAACTTGACGCCGCTCTATCCAGACCAGCGTTTGGAGATGGAAATTAATGATCCGACGCGCAAAGATTTTTCGGCGCGGGTGATCGATATTGTGGCTCCGATTGGTAAGGGCCAGCGTGGTTTAATTGTTGCTCCGCCGCGCACCGGTAAAACTGTTCTTCTGCAAAATATCGCGCATTCTATTACGACAAACCATCCCGAATGCTATCTCATTGTGTTGTTGATCGACGAGCGTCCGGAAGAAGTCACTGACATGCAACGCTCCGTTAAGGGTGAAGTTATCAGTTCGACCTTTGACGAGCCGGCAACGCGCCATGTTCAAGTGGCTGAAATGGTCATTGAGAAAGCAAAGCGTCTGGTTGAGCATGGTCGCGATGTGGT
>CAXTKN010000005.1:0-4833 GCA_964244805.1 uncultured Aestuariivirga sp. | reverse complement strand
CTTCTCGACAAGCTCCGTCAGACCAAAGGCAATAGTGATTTCTTCGATTCTATGAACGCGTAAGACCGCCAGTTCGGGGTCGAGAATGGTATCGATTCGAATCCGAAATGATTGACAAAAAGACCATTTATGCGCTGTCTTCTGGCCTTGGTAGGGCCGGTATTGCAGTTGTACGTGTTTCGGGGCCCAAAGCATCTGCAGCGCTGATTCGGCTTTTAGGTGTGCTACCTGCACCGCGCCATGCCTCACTTCGGAAGCTGCTTTCGTTTAAAGATCGTAGCGTCATTGACCAGGCATTGGTGTTTTGGTTTCCGGGGCCCGCTACGGCCACGGGCGAAGATGTTGCAGAGTTTCATCTTCATGGCAGCCCGGCAATCGTGTCTAAACTGTTTTCTGAACTTGCTGATATTGAAGATGTGGGGCCTGCAGAGCCGGGGGCATTTACGCGCCGGGCATTTGATAATGGTGTTCTAAATTTGGTAGAAGTCGAGGGCTTGGCGGATTTACTTTCGGCCAATACTGATTCTCAGCGACGCCTCGCCATGCGGCAATTTCTTGGTGAGGCCAGTTCTATATACGATGCTTGGCGTGCTGATTTGATTAGTGGGCTGGCCTTGATTGATGCGGCTATTGATTTTGTGGAAGAGCCGGATGTGGTTGCTTCGGCCGTTGCTCAAATGCTTCCTGCGGTTCGCAAATTGCTGGTTCAGCTTGAGGCGGCACTTTCACAATCATCACGCGCCGGCGCCGTTCGGGATGGTTTAAGATTGGTAATTGCTGGTGCGCCCAATGTTGGCAAATCCTCTCTGCTCAATTGGCTCGTCGGGCGAGATGCAGCAATTGTTTCTGATCAGGCTGGCACGACTCGTGATGTGGTCGAAGCTATTGTTGAGTTTGAAGGGGTGCGGTTGGTTCTGGCCGACACCGCTGGTCTTCGAACTGATGCAAAAGATGCCATTGAAAAAATTGGTATGGCTCGCGCTGAAGCAGAAATCCGTGATGCAGATGTTGTGCTGTGGTTGTGCGCTCCTGATGTGAGCTCTGAAGTAGGGCCGCCAAGGACTCCTGATTTGGTTGTCGTTAACAAGTCTGACTTACTGGACGGCAGTTCGATTCATAACCGAAATGAATCAGAGCTTCTCGTTTCATTAAAGACTGGCGCAGGACTCCCGATATTGCGTGAAAGGCTGGCGCAGTTAATTTTAGCGCGGTCTGCTTTAAGTAATGACGCTGTTGTTGTTCGAGATCGCCATGTTGTGGCCATTCAAAAAACGATTCGGAAACTTAACGATATTGTTAATCATCCGAATCTTCCGCTCGAAGTTCTGGCAGAAGAATTGCGTGATGCTTGTCGTATAATGAGTTCGATTACGGGTCGTATTGATGTCGAGGATTTGCTTGGCCGCATTTTTTCTGAGTTCTGTATTGGTAAATGATGTTTCACGTGAAACTCATTCTTCTTTGACCTTACTCCGTGGACGGACTATTAGGCATTGATTGTTTAGTCTGAGTTTAAAAAATGAATAATGCGTATGATGTAATCGTCGTTGGTGGTGGGCATGCGGGTTGCGAAGCAGCCGCCGCTTCCGCGCGGGTTGGTGCACGCACAGTATTACTTACACATAAAGCCCATACGATTGGTGAGATGTCTTGTAACCCAGCAATTGGTGGATTGGGCAAGGGTCATCTGGTTCGCGAGATTGATGCGCTTGATGGCGTGATGGGCAAAGTTGCTGATGCTGCTGGAATTCAATTTCGGTTGCTCAACAGATCTAAGGGTCCAGCGGTGCGGGGGCCCCGCGCGCAAGCCGACCGGAAACTTTACCGTCAGGCCATGCAAAATGTTTTGGCCATGCAAACGAACTTGGACATCATTGAAGGCGCAGTTTTTGGCTTGGTGATCGAGAGTGGTCGAGTGGTTGGTGTTTCCACGGAAGAAGGCCGCGCATTTCGTAGTGGTGCAGTTGTTTTAACCACGGGCACTTTCCTAAACGGTCTCATCCATATTGGCGAACAGAAAATTCCAGCGGGTCGGGTTGGTGAGGCACCTGCGCGCGGGCTTTCTGAGCAGATGAGCAAAGCTGGACTGGCACTTGGTCGTTTGAAGACCGGAACTCCGGCTCGGCTTGATGGCAAGACGATTAATTGGAAAATTCTTGAAGAACAGAAGGGCGATGAGCCGCCAATCCCATTCTCGTTCATGACCAATAAAATTACGACGCCACAAATTTCATGCTTTATGACCACGACCACTCAGGTCACCCATCAGATTATCGCGGATAATATTTCGCGCTCGCCACTGTATTCAGGGCAGATCACGGGGACTGGCCCTCGATATTGTCCGTCTATTGAAGACAAGATCCACCGCTTCAAAGAGAAGAATGCGCATCAGGTTTTCTTGGAGCCGGAAGGTCTGGACGATGATTCGGTTTATCCAAACGGTATTTCTACATCTCTCCCAGAAGATGTTCAGGCCGATTTTATACATTCTATGCCGGGGCTGGAACATGTTCGAATTATCAGACCTGGCTACGCCATCGAGTATGACTATGTTGATCCGCGTGAACTGAAACACACACTGGAACTCAAGAAGCTCCCTGGGCTTTATTTGGCCGGCCAAATTAATGGCACGACAGGCTATGAGGAAGCAGCGGCTCAGGGGCTGATTGCGGGGCTTAATGCAGCCCGCGCAGTTGGTGGGCAAGAGCCTGCTATATTCGGGCGTGCCGATGGCTATCTGGGTGTTATGGTCGACGATCTGGTGATGAAGGGGGTTTCAGAGCCATATAGAATGTTTACGTCTCGTGCTGAATATCGCCTCACGCTGAGGGCCGATAATGCTGATCAAAGGCTTACTCAGCGTGGCGTTGAGCTCGGGCTGGTTGGAGCGACGCGCCAAAATGCTTATTTCACCAAATTGAAGGCGTTGAATGATGCTCGCGCATTGTCAAAGGGACTTACGCTCACATCCTCTGCGGCGGCAAAGCTTGGGTTGCGGGTTAATCAGGACGGTAAAACCAGAACAGCCCTTGATTTTATTTCAATGCCAGAAGTAGGTGTGGAGGCCGTAGAACGCATTTGGCCAGAGTTTGCTGCGTTGCCGCATTTTGCCAAAGAGGCACTGGAAGCCGATGCGCTTTATTCAGGATACATGGACCGGCAGAGCAGCGAGATTGAAAATTTGCGCCGTGAGGAAGAATACCGAATTCCTGTTGATTTGGATTATTCTGCGCTACCCAGTCTTTCAATGGAACTACGTCAGAAGCTGACTCGCATACGGCCAGAGACGTTGGGGCAGGCTCAGCGGATCGATGGTATGACCCCTGCAGGACTTGCTTGCCTCTTAGGTCATATTAAACGCCCCACAAAAGCCCGCACCGCGGCGTGATCAATGGCAACACCTCCATTCGAAGTGATTGCCAAGTTTGGTGTTTCACGTGAATCATATGACAAATTATTGATATTCGAGAAGCTGCTGCTCACTTGGCAGCCTCACATCAACTTGATTGCGCCCTCAACGATTCCAGATTTGTGGAATCGTCACATCATAGACAGTCTGCAACTGTTGCCGCTTATGCCGAAGTCTACCTCAGCAATTGCAGATCTCGGATCAGGAGGCGGTTTTCCAGGTCTGGTGCTTGCCATCTCGCAAGACGCTTTAGTTCATTTCTACGAATCGAATACAAAGAAAACCGCGTTTCTGCATGAAGTACTTCGCCAAACCAAAACCAAGGGCGAGGTTCACCGGCAGCGCTTAGAACCGCTTCAGGCACCGGACAATATGCCAAAGGTTGATGTGGTTACTGCAAGGGCGTTTGCGCCTCTGCCTTTGCTGTTAGGCTTGGCTGAGCCTTTCATCCGCAGTGGTGCCAAAGCAGTTTTCCACAAGGGACAAGAATGCCACAATGAGCTGACCGAAGCTGCTAAATCATGGAAAATAGCGTATGATATGCATCCAAGTATAACCGATTCGCATTCTGTTATTTTGGAGATCAAGGAGATCGCCCATGTATAGTTCGGACGTGCCACAGCTACGCATTCTCGCTGTAGCCAATCAAAAAGGTGGCGTGGGCAAAACCACGACTGCAATCAATTTGGGAACAGCACTTGCTGCTGTGGGCGAATCTGTTTTGGTGATTGACTTGGATCCTCAGGGCAATGCCAGCACTGGACTTGGTATTGCCAGGAAACAACAGCAGAAGTCGTCTTATCATGTTTTAATCGGCGAAGCAGAGCTTGACAAAGTGATCGTCGATTCGGCCATACCCCGGCTTCATTGCGTACCCGCAACAATTGATCTTTTGGGTGCTGAAATTGAACTCTCAGATTTAGAGCGGAAGACCCATAGACTCTCCGATGCCATAGCGCGGATGCAAACATTGGCACACCGGAATTACACCTATATCCTGATTGACTGCCCGCCATCGTTGAATTTGTTGACGATCAACTCCCTGACAGCCGCGGATGCTATATTAGTGCCGCTACAATGCGAGTTTTTTGCACTTGAAGGTTTGAGTCAATTGCTCAAAACGGTTGAACGTGTGCGCACCACACTTAACCCGCGCCTCATTATCCAAGGCGTTGTGCTTACCATGTTTGATAAGCGCAACAGTCTTTCCGACCAGGTTGCAGCCGATGTGCGTGAAGTTCTTGGGGAAAAAGTCTACCAAACAGTCATTCCGCGCAATGTTCGTATTTCAGAAGCGCCATCTTATGGTAAGCCAGTGCTACTTTATGATCATACCTGCGTAGGGTCTCAGGCCTACATTAAGCTTGCTTCGGAAGTGATTAAAAGAGAACGAGAATTACGTGCAGCATAATCGATTCGGTACA
>CAXTKN010000004.1:18114-30423 GCA_964244805.1 uncultured Aestuariivirga sp. | reverse complement strand
ATGGGACTTGCTGATCTTGGCTTTGCGTTGGCCAAACCGTTTTTGCACAAGATGGACGCCGAGCAAGCCCATGGCCTGACCATAAGCTCATTGAAGGCCGGGTTAGGTGGTGGTCGCGGTGCGATCACATCTGCAAAACTCGAAACAAAATTATTCGGTCTCACATTTGCCAATCCAGTGGGCCTGGCACCCGGTTTTGATAAAAATGCTGAAGTGCCAGATGCGATGTTGGGCCAAGGGTTTGGGTTTGTGGAAATTGGCACCGTCACGCCGCGTCCGCAAAATGGAAATGCCAAACCACGGCTCTTTCGTTTGATTGAAGATCAAGCTGTCATCAACCGCATGGGCTTTAACAATGATGGCCAGCAAGCTGTGTTGCGAAGGTTGGAAGCGCGTCGCAGCCGAGGCGGTATTGTTGGTGTAAATATTGGAGCCAACAAGGATTCAAGCGACCGCATTGCCGATTATGTTTCCGGCATCGAAGCATTTCGAGATGTCGCAAGTTATGTGACGATCAATATTTCATCACCCAACACGCCAGGGCTCCGGAATATGCAAGGGCGAGAAGAATTGTCGAAATTGCTTTCAGCGCTCAATGCAACACGTAAAGTGGGATTGCCGATGCTTCTGAAAATTGCACCCGATTTGGCAGAGGCAGACTTGCAGGATGTGGCGGATGTTTGCGCTGTTGAAGCAGTGGACGGTGTGATTGTTTCGAACACCACACTATCGCGGCCCAATTTAAGATCACCCCTTGCCACGGAAATGGGTGGGCTTTCAGGTAAGCCATTATTTAATTTATCGACCCAGCAATTGGCGCTATTTTACAAAATGACGGCAGGCAAAATTCCTCTGATCGGTGTGGGCGGCGTATCAGATATTGAAACGGCTTGGGCTAAAATTCGAGCCGGGGCATCTCTGATCCAAATTTATTCGGCGCTGGTTTATAAGGGCCCAACTTTGGTCGCAGATATTTGCGCGGGTCTTGAGCGAAAATTGGCAACAAGTGGTTTCAAGCATCTGCGTGATGCGGTTGGCGGCTAAAAAGGACTATCAGGTAAATAGCGCGCGAAGATTTTCGCGCTGATGTTTTTTTCCTCAAGTCGGTCGAGCGCATAGTCCAAGGCTTCGCGCAAGTTCGGTTGATCCAAGCTTACGAGCATACTCATGCTTTTTGAAAAACTCGAACGGTCCACAAAGCTTTCGCCCAACATAACACAGCATCCCCGTGCATTTGATCCTTTCAGCCAAAATGACGCGTGCATACTATCGGTGAAGGCTGCATCGATTGCGGCAGTCCGCAGTGATTCAAGCAACGCATTTTCATCATTGAAAGGTGTGAGAGCCGCTCGTTCGTAATATTTTTCAAGAAATGCCGCATGACTTGTTCCCTTCACATAGCCAAGTCTGCGGCCAGCCAGCGCTTTCACATCGGGCTGATTAAACGGCATGCCAGTGCGGGTTAGAAAGCGAGCAGAAGAAAAGAAATAGGGCCTGGTAGCAACAGCAATTTTGAGCACTTCGGGGCTCAGCCGCACTCCGGCGATAATAGCATCGCCCTCATGATTTTTCAGGGCTGGAAGAAGTTCGGCAAATGGCTTGGGGATAAACTGGCAGGTAATTTTGAGTTCGGCGCAAGCTGCAACTGCCAAGTCAACAGAAATGCCTGTCATCGCACCTTCTGCGGTTTGGAAACTGAAAGGCGGAAACTCAACATCAGTCAGAAATTTAATTGGGCCAGTTGGCATTTCCAAAGGTGCAACGGCACCGGAATCAATGTGGCGGAAAAGCGGGAAAGCAGTTGCATTATTTGCAGCTAAAGATTCAGAAATAAAATGAGATGCAACCAGAGAAAGAAATATCGAGACATAATACACTTTTCGGATAGTACTCACGATGAATTTCCTCAGTTTTAAATTTGGTCTCGGGAACTGGGTGCGATCATCGCATAGAGGGGCTATCTTGTCAGTAGTTTATGAGTTGACCACATTAGAAGGGTCGAGAAATATCAAATTAGACGGCATTAATCATGATTTGCCGGAACTTCCAAGCCACTTGCTGGGTTCATTTTTTAACCGCCTTAGCCCGACTGAAAAAGAACTTGCACTTCAGCACAAATTGCTGCCGGTTGCCTGGCTTCCAGACCGTACACTTTTTGCTGCGGTCGAGGGCAAACCTCTTGAACAGGCACATGCGAATAATCTTAAACCCGTGGCGCGCATTGTTGCCAAACAATTTCAAGCAGGTGTGAAACGTCACCTTGGCAAAGAACTTCTTGGGAACGCGACTGAGAATCTAAAACATAATAAAGCAGACTTCTCTGCCCATCGCAGGTTTACGCATGCGCAAATATTCTGGCTCGGAATCTTGATTGCGCTTTATGTTATTGCATTGTCCAATTTTCCGTTGGAGCTCAGTTTTGCTTTCACGAGCTTTTTACTGTCATTATTTTTTTTAGTTGTTGTGGCTTTGCGCCTCATGTGTGTTATGGGAGCTCCCCAAAAGCGTAAGAGCAAACCGCCAAAACTTAACGATAAGCAACTTCCCGTCTACTCGGTCTTAGTTCCCTTGTTTCGTGAAACCAGTATCCTTCAACAATTGTTGGCAGCTCTCAACCAGTTGGACTACCCACAACATTTGCTCGATATAAAACTGATCCTCGAGGAAAATGACATTGCTATGCACCGCGCGATTGCCGCGCTCGAATTACCAAGTCATTTCGAAGTTATCGTCGTGCCTTCGGGAAAACCTCAAACAAAACCTCGCGCCTTGAATTATGCATTGCAGTTTTCACGTGGACAATTGCTGACAATTTATGACGCAGAAGATATGCCAGAGCCAGACCAGCTGCGCAAAGCAGCCGCGGCATTTGCGGCTGGTTCACACAAACTCGCTTGTCTTCAGGCAGAGCTGACATTTTATAACGCCAATGAAAACTGGATCACGCGACAGTTCACCATTGAGTATGCGGTACTTTTTCAATTGATCCTGCCTTGTCTTGCGCGCGAGGAGATGCCTCTGCCACTGGGGGGAACATCAAATCATTTTCGCACCAGGATTCTCCGCGATGTAGGGGCATGGGACCCATATAATGTAACAGAAGATGCTGATTTGGGACTTCGACTAGCCAGATTGGGGTATGAGACCGAAGTTCTGGACAGCAAAACTTTTGAAGAAGCCAACACGGAGTTTGGCAATTGGATTTCGCAGCGAGCACGGTGGTTCAAGGGGTTTTTGCAAACCTGGCTGGTGCATATGCGTCGCCCCTCTTTACTGCCCCGAGAAATTGGCTGGGACGGGATATGGGCGTTTCAAGCAACCTGTTTCGGAACGGTATTTTCGTCGACAGTGCATCCGGCTTTCACTTGTTTGGTCGTTTATCAACTGTGGCAAAGTTGGCAGACGCCGTTTAGCCATTCAATTTTTACGACCGCCATAGCGGGGATCAGCATCGTCGTTAGTCTCGTTGGATATGGGACTTCTCTTTATGCAGGATACTTGGTTTGCAAAAAAAATGGCCAAGTTTGGTGGGGCTTGCTTTTAACGATGCCGCTCTATTGGTTGCTTATGGGTGTTGCAGCTTGGCTTTCACTTTGGCAATTTATTGTCGCGCCATTTCATTGGAATAAGACAAGGCATGGAATTTCCACACATACCACGGTTTCTAAACCTTATTTTGTTCCGGTCACGGTGATGCCTGCTGGCCCCAAGATGATCACAAAAATAACCGGCAAAAAGAACAAGATCATCGGGACGGTCAGCTTTGGTGGAAGGGCGGCCGCTTTCTTTTCAGCTTCGGCCATACGGTCATTGCGGTTTTCTTGGGCCAAGACCCGCAACGCAGAACCTAGTGGCGTACCATAGCGTTCAGACTGGATCAAACTCGTGACGACCGAGCGAACGGTATCAAGTCCAGTGCGTTTGCTCAGATTATCGAGGGCCTTGCGGCGGTCGCCCAAAAATGAAAGTTCGGCAACCGTCAAAGCCATTTCTTCAGCAAGCGGCACGGATTGACTGCCGATTTCTTTGCCAACGCGGCCCATAGCAGGTTCCAGCGCCATTCCGGATTCAACGCAGATCAGCAAAAGATCAAGTGCATCTGACCATGACTTTTTGATTGAAGCCTGGCGCTTTGAAGCAAAGTTTTTAACAACGAGTGACGGAATGTAGAAACCAATGACAAGACCCATCATAGCCGTTGTGAGGCGTAGATTTGGCGGAACTTTTTCGGCGATTACAGTCGAAGTGTAAATAAACGAAGCGAGACCGATGAAAATTGGCGAGATGATGCGCATAGCCAAAAATGTCATCAAATGCTTTTCTGTTCTGAAGCCAGCTTGACGTAACTTTATGCGCGATTCTTCTGACTCAAAAATTTTACGTAAATTAAGCGAGTCAACAATCTGGGTATAGGCGCTGGGTTTTACTTTTTCACGCAATCGCACTTCGGTATTGGCGAAATTAGCCTTTTGCTGTGCTTTCAGACGGTCGCGTTCCGACGCTACGACTTTCGCGCGGGCCTGGAGTTTATCGTTTTCAAAAAAAGGTGCTGTAACCGTTATGATCGTGCCAAAGACTGCCAGCCCCGCAAAAATCATCACGAGGGTTTCAATCTGAAAGAGGGAGGCTACAAAGCTCATATTCTTACCTTAAATCGACTTCTAGATTTCCGATTAGATTTGGAAATTGATCATTTTACGCATCACCAAAACGCCCGTAGTCATCCAGATGCCGCTCCCGATTAACAGGATATGCCCCATTTGAGTGTTAAAGAGCGGGCTGAGATAGGTTGGGTTTAACATCGTAAGCGCGCCCATCAGAATGAATGGCAGCGAACCGATGATGGCGGCCGAAGACTTTGCTTCCTGGCTCACGGATTGAACCTTTTGCTTCATCTTCTTCCGGTCGCGCAGCACCCGCGAGAGATTGCCGAGGGCTTCTGACAAATTGCCACCGGTTTTTGATTGAATGGCCATGACGATGGCGAGGAAGTTAACCTCTGGCAACGGAATGCGCTCAACCATGCGTTCAATGCCTTGCTCAATTGAAATGCCCAGGCGTTGGCCTTCGACAACTTCGGCAAACTCAGGGCCAACAGGAGGACCAGATTCGGTGGCAATAATTTTCATAGCCTCGGTGACCGGCAAACCAGACTTTAAGCCG
This sequence comes from uncultured Aestuariivirga sp., assembly GCA_964244805.1. Classification (GTDB taxonomy): domain Bacteria; phylum Pseudomonadota; class Alphaproteobacteria; order Rhizobiales; family Aestuariivirgaceae; genus Aestuariivirga. The sequence continues at coordinate 25,260 of CAXTKN010000004.1, read as the reverse complement.
CGTGTCATGACGTCAAGGGCATCAGCAAAATCATTCAAGAAAATATTTTGACGGCGTTTGCGCATGTTTTTCAATATCCAACGCGGAAGGCCGAATATACCAACGAACAATATGGCAATAACGATGAAAATATTTGGATAGACAACAAATGAGATCGCGGCCAATCCGCCGCCCAATATGCAAGCCGACACCCAATAAGCTCGCACTGAAATATCAAGCCCTGCTTGTTCAAGATTCACGCGTAAACTGTTACGCCTTTTCTTCAATTCTTTTTCTTGCTTGCCAACCTGCTTCAAAGAATCTTGAATTTGACGGCGACGTGTATCTTTGGTGTCTTCTGAAAGACGCGAGCGAATAGAACTTCCAAACGACTCAGTTTTTTTACCAGTGGTAATCGCTTTGACGCGGTTCGCGCTGTTGTTGTTCGAGAAGAATGGAAACAGAATGGCAATGGCCAAGCCACCCACAGCCAGGGCGACCATGATTGTGAAAGCGTTAGAAGATAGATCTTCGCCAAAAAACATTTCTAGTATCCGTTCCTAATCAATCTTTTGCAGTGCGATCTTCAGCTTTTTCAAGCGCTTCAGCCAAACGACGTTCTTCATTGTAATAACGTGCACGATCCCAGAAATGCGGGCGCGCAATGCCAGTTGAACGATGCTTACCGACAATCTTGCCATTGGCATCTTCACCAGAAATGTCATAAATAAATAGATCTTGCGTGATAATCACATCACCTTCCATACCAACCACTTCGGTGATGTGGGTGATCTTACGCGAACCATCACGCAGACGCGTGGCTTGTACGATCACGTCAATTGAACCCACGATCATTTCTTTGATGGTTTTTGAAGGCAGCGAGAAACCGCCCATAGTGATCATCGATTCCAAACGCGAGATCGCTTCACGTGGGGAGTTGGCGTGGAGCGTGCCCATTGAGCCGTCATGGCCGGTGTTCATGGCCTGAAGCAAATCGAATGCTTCAGGTCCGCGGACTTCGCCGACGATGATGCGTTCGGGGCGCATACGCAAACAGTTCTTCACCAATTCGCGCATGGTAATGGCACCTTCGCCTTCCAAGTTTGGAGGGCGGGTTTCAAGGCGTACAACATGGGGCTGTTGCAACTGAAGTTCGGCTGCGTCTTCGCAGGTGATGATACGTTCGTCAGAATCGATATAACCCGTCAAGCAATTGAGAAGGGTTGTCTTTCCCGAACCCGTACCACCTGAAATCAAAGTGTTGCAGCGAACCCGGCCGACGATTTCAAGGACTGTGGCACCTTCAGGGGTGATTGACTTGAACTTGACTAAATCCGGCAAACGCAAACGGTCTTTTTTAAATTTACGAATGGTGAGTGCGCAACCATCAATCGAAAGCGGTGGTGCGATAACGTTCACACGTGAACCGTCGGGCAAACGGGCGTCGCAGATTGGACTTGCTTCATCAACGCGGCGGCCCACTTGGCTCACGATACGTTGGCAGATATTCAACAGCTGCCCATTGTCGCGGAACCGCACGCCGGTTTTCTGCATCTTGCCATCGACTTCGATGAACACATGTGCGGCACCATTGACCATGATATCGGCGATGTCATCACGCGCGAGCAAAGGCTCCAGCGGGCCATAGCCTAATACGTCGTTACAAATATCTTCGAGCAGTTCTTCTTGCTCGGCAATTGACATCACCACATCTTTGAGCGCGATGATTTCATTGACGATGTCACGAATTTCGTCGCGCGCAGCATCACGGTCGAGTTGACCCAACTGAGTGAGATCGATCGCGTCAATCAATGCGTTGAAGATTGTGCTTTTGATATCGTAGTAGGATTCAGATTTGTGCTTGTGTTCGACCTGAGGCTTCTCAGGGACAACGGCTGCAGGCCTTGCGGGCTGGCCCGCGCCGACCGCAATTGGCGCGCCGGCTGGTTTTAAATCAGGTATGGCCTTGCCAAGTGGAGAGGCAGCCGCTGCATGTGCAAGTGCTGCTGGGCCTGGTGGCAAGGTGACCGGACCTGATCCGCCTGCTTCTGTTTTTTTGCCGAACATTCTTGCTATTCCTTACTTCTTCTTCTTCGAAAAACTTTTCATCATGCTTGAAAGATCAAACTTTGCGGCTTTGACGGCTTTCGGGCGCGAGCCAGCGATGATCTCAGCCAGGTCGTTCAACATCTCTGCAGATTTGGACTTTGGAGCCACTTCAAACAGCATTTGACCATTACCTTGGGCAAGGCCAAAACTTTGTGGATCATGTGGAATAATTACACTCGGCTCGACGCCAATTGCCTTGCCGAAATCTGCTGGCGGAATTTCCGGTCGCTTTGGCACGCCGACTTGATTGAGAATCAAACGTGGATGACGATCATGGGGCCTTCCCGCTTTCAGCATATCAATAAGATTTTTAGCATTACGCAGCGACGGCAACTCAGGTGTTGCCGTAATGATCACTTCGTCGGCACCCAACAATGTTTGTTTTACCCATGGTGCCCAGATGTTTGGCACGTCAACCGCGATCATTGGAGCAGAATGGCGCACGACATTAAGCACTGTCTCTACGGCGTGAGCATCAAAGTTGATTTCGCGATCAATGCCGCTTGGGCCATTCAGTAGGCTCAACTTATTGCCCAGCTTGGTCATCAGACGATCAACCAAGGTTCCGTCAATCCGGTCTGGTTGGCCTAGAGCTTCATAGATACCGCCGCCTGCGTCTTGATTGAAGTTCAAAGCGGATGTGCCGAACGGTAGATCGAGATCTGTGATAACCGTTTCGATATTGAGGCGCTGCGAAATAGCCCATGCAACGTTATGCGCAATCGTTGATGACCCAACGCCGCCTTTGGAGCCAACGAAGGCAACAATGCGACCCAGCGGAACTGCTTTTGGATCGCTGTAAAGATGAGCAATTGTTTCAATGAATTGCATGGGATTAATCGGAGCAACCAAATATTCGCTCACGCCGTTCTTGATTAGCTCCCGGTAGAGAATAACATCATTGACGTGGCCAATCACGATGACTTTCGTATTGGGTTGGCAAACTTCGGCAAAGCTAGCAAGTTCTGCCATGATCTGTGCGCGGTCGCCGTGAGATTCAACCACCACAACATTAGGTGTCGCCTCGCCTTGATAGACCTGAGTTGCCGAAGCAATGCCGCCCAATTGGATGGTGGTGTGGGCTTTCGACATACGCCGATCGATGCTTGCTGCCTGAACCATTTCACCGGTTTGCTGATTGTCACAAAAGACCCCGATGTTGATGCGCGGCACGTTCACGATCAAATTGCTTTCGTGCGACATTGGCATTTGAGGGGCAGTATTATCGGTATTCATTTCTTTTTTCCTGATCTTGATCGACCGGCTTGTTGGTTGAATTTCTTAATAACGTCATGGCGTAGGTGAAGGGGCATTTGCCGTCGAGTTTGTTGAACCCGATGATGAACCCGAAGTAGCCGTACCCTTTGCCCAGTTTGATATTGCTGCCACCCGTGGTTCAGCAGCAACCGGGGTCGTTGCAATCGGCACTGTCAAAGTTTCAGGATCAGCCACCATAGCGGCGATATTAGCCTGTACGGCACAGCCGTGATTTTCCGTCAGCATGTTTTCTTCAGTGTCGGTGGCATCATCAGGCCATTGACCACATTTCAAAGACTGGCCATAGGCAGAAACATAAGACAACCTAACTGGTGAAGACGCGCCGCCCTTATAATTGGCAAAGTGAACGCTAGACCGCGGAACACCCTGTTGAACCATGAGGCTGGCGATCTCGCTGGCAACGCGCGCGGAGCCGCCGCCACCGCTTGGTTGAGCAACGGTAATGGGTGTTACGCCAGCTTGAAGTGCCTGATGCACGAATGAATTGACGGCATCAATTTGTGGAGGTTGCAGCGTTCCCTGGGCGCTCGACACTTCCATAGTGATCGGTGCCTTCACAACTGTGAGTGGATGACGATCAGAGCCACCATAAGGTTGCTGATAACTGCTCTCCAACATCGCGTCATCCATTGCACAACCGCTGAGCATTGAGGCCAAGAGCAATGCCAAGCTAAGTTTCGTATAACGGGACTTATGCATTTTTGAATTTACCATGATAGGTTACGCTCCACTCTACTCAACGATATAGCCAACATTGCCTTGGTATGTTCCCTGGGGGATTTTACCATTAGCGCCGTAGACTTTGTTCAACCGGCCCAGAAGGATTGTTTGACGATCCGAAGCGGGTGCAAAATTCTTGTCTGGTGACTCAAGTTGTTTTTGGGCAACGCTGCGCACAATGTGCGGGGTGACCATGACCACCAATTCTGTTTGGTTGTTGATGAAATCGCGGCTGCGAAATAGCGCACCAAGGATCGGCAGTTTTTTGAGGCCGGGCGTTCCATTGATGGTTTGACGGGTCGATTCACGAATCAAACCTGCCAGCATCATTGAACCGCCGTCAGGCATTTCAAGCGTGGTGTCGGCTTCGCGTTTCAGCAATGACGGGATGCTAAAGTCACCACTGGTCACGGTGCTAAGCTCACTGACCTCAGTATGGATTTTCAAATTGATACGGCCCTGACTTAGGACGAGAGGCGTAAAATTAAGACCAACGCCATATTTCTTAAATTCGAGGGTGCAGGTTCTGATATTCTGGAGATTGCTGCAAACTTGGAATGGAAATTCGCCACCCGCCAAGAATGTTGCAGGCTGGCCGGAAACTGCAGTTAAGTTAGGTTCAGCCAAAGTCCGCAACAGACCATCACTCTCCATGGCACGAACCACACCGGAAAAATTACTCGATCCGGAAACACCTGAAAGGCCTGCGGCATTGTCGGTGCTGATGGGGTTGCTGCTGAATGGATTTACGGTTGAAAGATTAAACGCAAAACTGCCGATGCTGAGCAAGGCTTTAAAGTTAATGCCGAATTGCTTCAACACGTCGCGCTGAATTTCAACCACTTTAACTTGCAACATCACTTGGTCTTCACCAGCAATCTGTATGGCATCAACAACTTTTGTATCGGCCCCGCCAACTGCAATATTTTTTGCCAGATCGACTGCGGTTTTTGCTTCCAAAGCATTCATTGCCATGCCTGAGAGCACAATGTTGCGGTCTTCTGCATCAACTTTAATATGCGTGCCGGGCAGCGTGCGACGGATCAGATTTTGCAATGCTGTGGGGTCAAGGGCCACTTCAATGTCGAGGTTCATAATCTGTTGGCCATTACCATCCAGAAAAAATACATTTGTTTGGCCTGTGGTTTTTGCAAAGAGATAAGCCACGTTTTTGGTGCGCACCATGGCATCAACAATGTCTGAGTTACCAACCAGAACATCTTTGGCATCTGCTGGCAAATGCACGATCATGGATTTTCCCAAGCCGATGCGCAGAAAGCGACCCGATTCTGTGGGGCTCGAAGCATTAGGGACGGATAAATCCGTGGCTTTTGCCCCGTTCACGAACAGAGGTGAAAACACCAAGAATGATACGAGCAGAGCAGATGCACAGGCAGACATTTTCATCGCTGCACCCGGATTCCAAGATTTTTTAAATGTATTTTTCATCAGGACTCTCTCACTTCACAGACGCATAAGATTCAACGCCGTAACGCACATACAGTGTGTCGCTACTCACGCGCTTACCACCAGCGCCTTCTTGATATTTTTCAGCCAGAACCGGCACGATTTCTTCGATCTTCTTGCCATCATTTTCAGCGATAGAGCGCAACGCGAGGGAAAGCTCTCCGGAAGATTCAGTCATCGCTAAAATTTCGGTTTGATGGGGCGTCAGCTCAATTGTCGCTGTTTCACCTTTTTCCACAGTCACGGAGTCGCCTTCAGTTGCTTGACGGAAAACTTGATTGACGGCCAGAACACGGACATTGGTAATAACAGTTTCGCTTTTTACAGTTTGCGTATTTCCGGCCTGTCCAGGCTTTCTGGTCAAAATAACATCCACTCTGTCATCGGGCAGAATAAAGCCGCCAGCGGATAAACGCGTTGGAATAGCAATTGAAAGAGCACGCATGCCTTTTGGCAGAATCGAACTCATAAATCCGCCCTTGCCCGGGAGCAAAATTTTCTTATCAAAAATTGTTTCGCCTTGATAAATTGGAAGACGCGCACGCGCTTCGGCATAATCTTGGGTCGCGTTGGGCTTGGAGTCTTTTGTGATCATTGTGGGCAGCACCCCATCGGCTGGCCAGGATTTCCATACCAATGTGCCGCTCGCTAATTTGTCGCCCATCAACAAGTCTTTGGCTGCTACAAGTACATCAGTCGTTTTGACTGTGTTGACTTCTTCAACTTTGACTTCTTGCTTCCGGCCAATGACGCCCTTTGCCAAAAGCCCGGCGACAATGGCTGAGCCAATTGCCAAAGCAAACATAATGATACGCATCTTACTCATCGTATTAATCCCCAAACCCGTGCCTCAGGCACAACAGAAACTTAACCTTGTGACGGAATGGTCAAATTTAGGTTAATGACCATTCCGACCCATTAAAATCATATCAATCCAGTAACCCACCAGGTTTCGCGGAAAGCCAAAATGCCACCAATTGCAAATGCAAGGCCGTATGGAACATTGGGTTTCATCCCGCGGATCTTCTGACCCAAACTGCCCAAACCTTCGCCGCTGCCATGGATTTCCCAAGTCAAGATCAACATCGACCATGCCCCGACGACCAGTGCCAAGGCGCCACCGGCGATCGCGGTGGCAAACAGAAAGGGTAATGTCTGGCTGGTGCCGAACCATAACCCTGCTGCTGCCATAAGCTTTGCATCGCCGCCGCCGAACAATCCGAACTGAAAGAATAGAAAGCCCGCAGCGAAAAGAATAACGCCTGCTAAAACATGCATTCCAAATTCGACCATCGGCATGCCTGTGAAGAAAGCCATCGGAAAAAATAGCACTGCTGTAAGCAAAGTTAGCCAATTGGGAATGCGAAATGACAGAACATCGCCGGCTGCTGCAATAATCAGCAAGACGGGAAGCATAGATATAGAGAGTGTGTGCAGCATTTTGTTCTCGGTGATTAATGCGCATTGCTTCATGCGCGTGATCGATTGCAGGCACATTCACATGGGTTACGTAAAGAGGGGGTTAACCTTGAGAGTAACTTTACAGAATTTTTGTGTTTTGCAGTCGGTAACCGAAACTTCACCATTGATCGG
>CAXTKN010000004.1:9169-18014 GCA_964244805.1 uncultured Aestuariivirga sp. | reverse complement strand
CAATAAATAGCTGTCGGAACTTCGGATTGGTTAAAATTTTAGTGATCCCCTTTAATCTATCGCAACGACTGGCTGGTAACAGTTTTAATTAATTGTCTGAGTAGTTTCGATTGAAACTCTAAGGGAGAAAGCCGTGTTCGGAAAAATCAAATCACGATTACTGGGTGCAAGCCAGCGCTATCAGAACTCTGAAAAGGGTGCAACAGCAGTCGAATTTGCTTTGGTTGCGTTTCCGTTTTTCGCGCTGCTTGGCGTTATTATTGAAACTGGCGCGATGATGTTCACTGAATTTGGTTTGCAAGCGGCAGTGCAAGAGGCTGCCCGTACGGCGCGCACGGGCCAAGCCCAAGGTGGTGCTAAAACAGCTGCGGATTTCAAAACTTTGATTTGCCAAAACGCATCGCTTGTTGCCAATTGCGGGTCTGGTCTTACCGTTTACGCCAATTCTTATACAACTTGGGCGCAACTCGCAGCAAACATGCCGAGCTTTGTCAATATTGGTGTCAAGGATGATGGGACAGCAAATCCAACAGCCTATAAACTTGGCGCGCCAACTTGCCCGTCTTCGCTGGTTGCGACCTATGACTGGAAATTCATGATGCCGATGATGAATTACCTGGGCAATGTTCAAAGCGGAGCAACGAGACGCCTCGTTGGCTTTGCCATGTTCCAAACTGAACCTTATCCATCCAGCGGTGGCACAGCGTGCTGAGGACTGACATGTTGAAAAAAATATTTACGCCCAAAAATATATTTTTGCAGGATGAGGGTGCTGCCGCAATTGAGTTTGCATTCATTATGCCGTTCATGTTGCTGCTCTATTTCGGCCTTGTCGATGTAACTGGTTTGATTTCGATGAACCGCCGCGTGGTTTCTGCTGCTGCTACGATGGCTGACCTTGTTGGCCAACAAAAAACCAATATTCTAGCAAGCACAATTGCTGACCAATACAATGCAGCTTATGTTATTATGCAGCCGGTGCAATCGGCCAATGTCCGTGTTGAAATTTTTGATTACCGCACCAATGGAAGTGGCGCCATTGTTCAAATGTGGAAAACTGGAAACAATCAAGGTCCAAGCTGCGGTGCCGCTCCGAGCACGGTTGGAATGGTAAATCTGATGACGGCTAGCAATGACGTGATTGTTGCTCGGGTATGCGCAACTTACTATTCAACAGTCGCAAGCTTTATGGGTCAATCAATTATGGGCGCTTCCTCGTTTAATTTGAGCCAAGCGATTTCTGTACGCCCTCGTTCATCGCTCACTTTGGACTGTTATGCGACGACAGTTGCCGCTGGCACAACTTGCACATAGAAATATTTTGAACTCAATGTGGGCCACATGTTATCAGACATGTGGCCTTTTTTATTGGGGACAAAGGCTCTAGTGTCTCTGTTCAGAAAGAATTGGTTTTTAGCACTTGAGCATCTCTCTTTTTCTCATCGTTATCCTGGCTGCATTTCTGCACGCCTCTTGGAACGTTCTCGTCAAGTTTAAACTTGATCGATTTCTGGCGATGTTCTTATTACAAACGCTCATGGGCCTGATGGGGCTCTTCATGTTGCTGTTCTTTGCTTTCCCTGCTGCTTCAAGTTGGCCGTATGCTTTGGTCTCTGGCGTTTTACACACAGCATATAATCTTTTTTTGGCGCGCAGCTACAGGACTGGTGAGTTGGGTTTGGTCTATCCCGTAGCGCGCGGCACTGCTCCGCTCCTCACGCTTGGTGCTGCTACGATTTTTGCACATGACCCGATTTCGGTGATGGCGTTTGCGGGGATTATCATTCTGGTCGTTGGCATTTGGCTGATTGCCATTTCGCCCACACTGGCAGCCAGAGTTGACCGGACGACAATGGCGTTTGCTCTGGGCACTTCTGTCTTTATTGGGCTCTACACAATTGTTGACGGGCTGGGTGGCCGGGTTTCAGGTTCGGCTTCTGGTTACACGGGCTTGGTCTTTGTTCTCGATGGCTCGCTTATGTTCGTAACAGGTCTTTATCTCAGAGGACAAAGAATAATTGGCGATGTTACGCCATATTGGCGCAGCGGGATTGCGGGCGCTCTGGCATCTGGCAGCGCCTATTGGATTGTTATTTATGCGATGAGTATTGCTCCCATTGCGGCGGTGGCTGCATTGCGTGAAACCAGTATTCTGTTTGCCATTGCAATGTCTGCCAAACTTCTCAAGGAACCGCTGACGTGGCAGCGCGTTGGAGGTGGTGTTCTGGTCGTTGCAGGTGCAATGGCTTTGCGTGCATAAGCAGCTTGTCTCAATCTAATTGTATGATAAATAGCGACGCTTGAATTGGAGAACAAAATGGCTGTGCAAAAGAACTTTATCAATGGGGCTTGGATCCTAGGATCAGGTGTCACGATAGATATTAATCCGTCCGATGTCAGCGATGTGGTTGGGGAATATACGCAAGCCGATAAAGCCCAGACAGAAGAAGCTATTGCTGCTGCCAAGGCTGCACTTCCCGCGTGGAGTATGACCACCCCGCAGCAACGCGCTGATGCGCTTGAGATGATTGGTGTTGAGCTACTTGCGCGTAAAGATGAAATAGGTCGTATGCTTGCGCGAGAAGAGGGAAAGCCACTGGGCAATGGCGTTGCTGAGACAACACGCGCGGCACAAATTTTTAAATTTTTTGCACAAGAAACATTGCGCATTGAGGGCATTGCACTGGCATCAGTGCGGCCCGGTGTTGATGTGACAATCACGCGTGAGCCTGTGGGTGTGGTTGGTTTGATTGCGCCGTGGAATTTTCCTATTGCCATACCCGCGTGGAAGATTGCCCCTGCTCTTGCTTATGGAAATTGTGTGGTTTTTAAACCCGCCGATTTGGTGCCGGGCACAGCTTGGATGCTGGCTGAAATTATTTCGCGTTCGGGTCTGCCGAAGGGTGTTTTCAATCTGATGATGGGGCGAGGTTCAGTTGTAGGCCAGACGCTTTTGGATTCGCGTGATGTGAATGCGATTTCGTTTACAGGTTCGGTTGAGACAGGTGCCAAGGTGGCAATGGCCTGCGCTTCGCGGGGCGCGAAGTTCCAAATTGAAATGGGTGGGAAAAATCCTCTTGTGGTGATGGATGATGCCAATCTTGATGCTGCAGTTGCGGGCGCAGTGGACGGCGCATTCTTTCAAACCGGTCAGCGCTGCACAGCTTCATCGCGCCTCATTGTGCATTCTAAAATTCACGATGCGTTTGTTGAAAAAACGATCAATGCTTTGAAAGCCTTGAAAGTCGATCATGCTTTGAAAGATGGTACGCAGATCGGGCCTGTAGTTGATGCGTCACAATTGGCGCAAGATGAAAAATATATTCAAATCGGTCGCGACGAAGGTGCTGAACTGGCTTGGGGCGGTGAACGTTTAAACCGCGATACCAAGGGGCATTATTTATCCCCGGCTCTTTTTGTAAACACCAAGAACGATATGCGCATCAACCAAGAAGAAGTGTTTGGGCCGGTGGCCACTGTGATCAAGGTAGAAAGCTATGACGAAGCATTGGCTGTAGCCAATGATACGAAGTTTGGATTGTCGTCTGGAATCTATACAGGCTCACTCAAATTCGCATCAGACTTCAGACGTAAGTCTCAAGCTGGAATGGTAATGGTGAATTTGCCGACGGCGGGTGTGGATTATCATGTGCCATTTGGTGGGCGCAAAAGTTCAAGCATGGGATCACGAGAGCAAGGGCGGTTTGCTGCTGAATTCTACACTTCGGTAAAGACGTCGTATCAGTCTGCTGGTTGAGCGCGCACACGTTCTCGCCACCACACATAAATGCCGGATCCAATGATGATCATGCTGCCCAGCACGGTCAATTGATCTGGCCAGTCGCCGAAAATGACGATGCCGAAGATCGTGATCCAGATGATGTTAAGATAGATGAAGGGTGCCAGCAATGATGCTGGTGCCAGCCTTAAAGCATGCGAGATGATCAAATGGGTGATGAGGCCGCATGACCCCATCAGAAGAATGATTGGCAACAAATTTGTGGCGGGCGTTTGCCAATGAAACGGCACGATGCAAGCCGTGATGATTGCCCCTACTGCAAACACCCATGTGAGGCCTGTTTCAGGATCATCACCAGCACCCGCTCTTCTGGTGAAGATTTGATAAAGCGCAATAACCAATGCGTTGGCCAATGATGTGAGCATGGCCAGTTGAAAAGCCGCGCCGCCCGGGCGCATAACGATTAACACGCCGATGAAGCCGACTACGACCGCAGCCCAGCGGCGCGGGCCTACTTTCTCGCCCAGCAAAAAAGGTGCAAGCGCGCATGAGATCAACGGCGCTGCGAAGTTGATGCTCATCACCACGGCCAAGGGCATCTGCGCAAGGGAATAAAAATTCAAAAATGTTGAAGAAGTTAAAAGCAAACCACGCAAAATGTTCACTCTTATATGCTGGCTGCGCTTTGGCATTTCGCGCCTTGCGATGAAAACAGCGTAGAGAATACTAAAGGCAATCACATAGCGGAAGAACACCACCATGCTGAGTGGCACGCCATGGGCCAGCAAATATTTAGCGGGTGTATCAACCAGCGAGCCAACAAATTGCGACGCAATGAATAAGCCAATACCGCGGCTTGTGTTTTCATTCACTTTACGATGATGCCACGCTCGCGGAAAGATTGGCGCGTAAGTTCGGCTGTGCCTGCTAAATCGATGGCTCTGGTTGCCCGTTCGACGACTTCCACTTCAAAGCCCAATGTTTTGGCATCTTCAGCCGAATAACGCACACAATAGTCAAATGCCAAACCAACGCAGGTCACTTTTGTGAATCCACGCTCTTTCAAATAGCCGCCAAGGCCGGTTGGGGTGGTATGGTCATTCTCAAAAAAGGCGGAATAGCTATCAATTGATTTGCGGAACCCTTTACGGATTATGGCTTCAGCGTGAGGAACATCGAGCGTATAATGAAAATCAGCGCCCTTGGATCCGATAATACAATGGTCGGGCCACAGGGTTTGCGCGCCATATGGCATTTCGATTTGGGTAAATTGTTCATGGCCTGGATGCTGGGACGCAAATGATGAATGTCCGAGTGGATGCCAATCTTGGGTTAACACAACGTGTTCATGTTGGCGGGCCATGATATTGATGAGAGATGCAATCTCCTCTCCGCCTTTGACAGCAAGTCGGCCTCCGGGGCAAAAATCATTCTGCATATCAACAATTAATAAAACTGTTTTGGTCATGATTTGAGCGCCGCCACACAGCCCTTAAAGGCTGGAAATTTATCCATAATGACATAGACCGGAATTTTGTGAATAACATCGGCTATGCGACCGTGATCATCAAAAACTTCGCGGAAATGGCCTGATTGTAGTTCTTTGACAATTGATGGCGCAATGCCGCCTGCGAGATATACACCACCATGCGCCTGCAAGCCCATCGCAAAATCGCCACTCAAACGCGCCAGAAATGTGATAAAATGATCAAGCGCTTTTCCGGCTGATGCATCTTGCTTGGTAATGGCCGCTTGCAAAACTTCTTCTGGAGATTTGAGTTTTGGCGTGCCTGCAATAATTTTATAGAGCAGATAAAGGCCCGGGCCTGTGAGTACCCATTCCACTTCGCAGAACTCGCCTGCCCCGACCATGGCATCACGCAAAGCCATTTCCTCTTTGGTGATCACTGGTAAAGTGATCTGACCGCCTTCGCCAGGCAGCGCCATCCAACCGCCCTGCGGCAAAGGCGCAAGCATCGCCATGCCTAAACCTGTGCCCGGACCTAATACCACTTTCATAGAATTCTTCTTGGGCGCTGCGCCACCGATTTGGGCTAGATCGGATTGTGCTATGTGAGGCAGTGCTAAAGCCAGCGCTTCATAATCGTTCAACAATCGGAAATGCGCTGAATTTATCGCTTTTCTGAGCGAAGCGACACTGAAACTCCAATTGCGGTTCGTCAGCGTAATTATCTCACGGTCCACGGGTGCGGCCACTGCAATGGCAGCCGAACGTAAGGATTCGACACCTTGGTTTTTGAGATAATGGCTGGCTGCGGCTTCTAAACCAGAAAAACCATCATTTTTCACAGACTCAACACGAATGATCTCGGTAGAGCCTTTTTCCACCAAGCCAAAGCGGGAGTTTGTACCGCCAATATCGCCAACTAAAGCCAAATCTGTCATAAGGGCTGTGAATGCCACAGGTGCATGAAAAGGGCAATGCGGAGTTCTAGGCCGCTATTGTTTGCGACTTAGTTTGATCGCCTTTGCCAGCCAAAAGACCCGCAATTGAAATGTCTTCATCCAATGCTTCCCAATGCAGGCCGTTCAAACTCATTTCAAATTCGAGCCTCTGCTTAGCTGAAGCTTTGAGTAAGCGGGGAAACCATGCAAGTGGGGCACTGATCGAACGACCGTCGGACAACTCAACCCACATGCTGTTTTCATCAAATCGCACGGATTTAGGCGAAATATTCATGCCAAGTCCTCTCTATTAAATTTGAGTTTTCTTCTACCAGTTTTAAGAGTTCACGCAAAGTCCTTGCATCGAAGCCTTGACTATTGGCAACTGCGAGAGGGGGAAGCCAGAACTTGGCCTCTCCGCCCGCTTTTCTCACATGGACATGGATCGGTTCACGTGGGCTTCCCTCGTTTGAGTAAAAGAAAAATGTAAACCCTCCAGACCGAAAAACAACAGGCATGGCGCTATTCCCCCCAGATCAGACTTCTTGCGCGGATTCAAATTGGCGTCAAGCCATACCCCGCTAGACGGCAGGACTTCATAACTGTAGGAGAGCGCCACCATGACTCTCGATATTGAAACTGAAGCCGCCCGCAGGCGCACGTTTGCGATTATTTCGCATCCTGACGCTGGTAAAACCACTTTAACTGAAAAGCTTTTGCTTTTCGGTGGTGCCATTCAGTTGGCTGGGCAAGTCCGCGCCAAGGGCGACCGCAGACGGACACGCTCGGATTGGATGAGCATTGAGCGGGCGCGCGGCATTTCTGTGGTCACTTCGGTGATGACATTTGAGTACAATAACTGCGTATTTAATTTGCTTGATACGCCGGGACATGAAGACTTTTCCGAAGACACTTATCGCACGCTGACGGCTGTGGATGCCGCTGTGATGGTGATCGACGGGGCCAAGGGCATTGAAGACCGCACGCGAAAGCTGTTTGAAATCTGCCGGATGCGCGATATTCCAATTATTACCTTCATCAACAAGTTTGACCGCGAAGCGCAAGAACCTTTGAACCTGCTTGATGAGATCGAGAAAGGTTTAGCTTTGACGGTTGTGCCCATGGTTTGGCCGATAGGGATCGGCAAAACATTTGCTGGCACTTATGATCTGATCAATAAGCGCATCCGCCGCATTGATGGCGATCCGGCGGGCGAAAATGTTTCGGGGCCTGACGATCCGGCGATTGATAAATTATTGTCGCCTGCAGCAGCAGCGCAATTTCGCGAAGAATTATCGTTGCAACAAATGGCTGGCCATGCTTTTGATCGTGCTTCATTTTTGGAAGGCCATCTCTCGCCGGTATATTTTGGTTCGGCGATTAAGAATTTTGGTGTGCGGGATTTGCTCGATGCGTTGATTGCTTATGCTCCGCCACCGCGCGATCAAAAATCACGGCAACGGGTGGTTAAGGCCATTGAACCAAAGCTCACGGGCGTTGTCTTCAAAATTCAAGCCAACATGGACCCGAACCACCGTGATCGTATTGCCTTTATGCGTGTGGCTTCTGGCAAACTGACGCGGGGCATGCGGGTTAAAATTGTGCGTACCGGAAAATCATTGGCATTGAATGCGCCGCAGTTCTTCTTTGCGCAGGACCGTTCGTTGGCAGAAGAGGCCTTTGCTGGCGATGTGGTAGGTATTCCAAATCACGGAGTATTGCGCATTGGCGATACGCTTACTGAAGGTGAGGATTTGGTGTTCACCGGTGTGCCAAGTTTTGCGCCAGAAATTTTGCGGCGCGTGCGACTGGGCGATCCGATGAAGGCCAAGAAGCTCAAAGGCGCTTTGGAAGAATTGGCCGAAGAAGGTGTGGTTCAATTGTTCACGCCGATTGATGGTTCGGGCGCGATTGTGGGCGTGGTTGGTGCATTGCAGCTTGATGTTTTGGCTGACCGTTTGAAAAACGAATATACAGTGCCTGTGGAATTTGAAACAACGCGGTTTGAAATTCTCCGGTGGATTTCTTGTGCAGATGCCAAAATTATGGATGGATTTCAGGACGCTAATCGTTCGGCCATAGCCAATGATCTTGATGGCGCGCCGGTGTTCATGGCGTCTTCGGCCTTTAATTTGAATTACGCTTTGGAACGGACACCTGGTATCAAAGCTGAGACGATCAAGGAAATTCACGTATGAACCTTCCTTATGATTTTGACTTTCTGCATCTTTTCGCAGTGGCGCTGGTGTTTATCATGTGGTGGCTTTATGGGCCGATCTTGCGTCTTTTAGGGCGTGGCACTTTGAATGCACAGCTTCATGTGGTGCGTTTGAAATGGATGCGGATGCTCATGCACTCAAAACGCGAAAGCCGGGTTTTTGACGCTATCTTATTGGGGCAAGTGTCGAATGCCATGTCGTTCTTTGGATCTGGTTCTTTGATCGTATTGGCTGGTCTGGTGGGTACGCTTGCAAGCATCAACCATGTGCATGCCTCGCTCACGCAAATGGCTTTTTTCCCGCCAATCAGCTTGCCATTATTCACGGTTAACTTTGCAGCGATAACCGCGATTATGGCAATCAGTTTTTTCTCGCTCACTTATGCGCTGCGCAAACTGGCTTATACATTGGCGATGATTGGTGCGCTTGATGAAGCGCCTGCTGCCACGCCGCAGGCGCAGGTGATGGTGGCCCAAGTGGC
>CAXTKN010000004.1:5070-9069 GCA_964244805.1 uncultured Aestuariivirga sp. | reverse complement strand
GATAGTGATTGTTGAGCTGTCGGTGTGTTGCAGTATGAGCACCCAAGTTTCTGCATTGTGAACATATGATAGTTTTGTGTCTGCGCCCACCTGTTCTATCTTAACGCTCGACGGATCGCCGAAGGTCCAATCAGAGGTTGATACGGCGATATGATCGCCCTCTTGCCAATCTGTGACAGTGTCTTTACCTGCACTTATATAGAAAATATCGGCTCCTTTGCCCCCCGTCAAAACATCGTTGCCTTGACCTCCATTCAGGCGATCATTGCCACCTCGGCCATTGAGCGCGTCATTTCCTATGCCTCCTGAAAGCCAGTTTTCCTTACTGTTTCCCAGCAATGTATCGTTGCCGCTGCCGCCGATTAGGCCTTCAATATTGATCAGTTTGTCTCCGGCCGCGTCGACCAATGTGCCTTTGCCAGTTGCTAAATCAACGGTGACCGCACTCGAGCTTGATATGTAGGACGCAAAATCAAAACCGGCACCACCATCAAGCGTGTCGCTCCCAGCACCGCCAATTAAAACATCCTTACCCGCCCCACCATAGAGTTTGTCATTGCCAGCGCCACCCGCCAATCGGTCATCACCGTCGTAGCCGTAAAGTGTATCATCGCCTGCCAATCCGTATAGTCGGTCGGCAAGGTTGGTACCTTTCATGATATCGGTTTTCGAAGTTCCGGCGTCATATTTGCCATTGTCAAAAGTTGATGCTGGGCGCGGATCATCCTTGACCCATTGTGCAGTTTGGTTGTTCGCTGCGATGATCGCTTCGGTGCGCAACTCGGGTTTATAATCAGGGGCATTCCAAAGGCCATAGTCGCCCCAAGGTCCCCAGCGACCCGTATCAGAATACCACGCAAAGGGGCCATCGCCATTTTTCTGCCACTCAGCCAAAGCCACCTGATAAACTTGTTTCATCTCAGGTGAAAGCTGAACCAGTTCGTTGAAGTTTGTATATTTTGGATTTCCACCTGCAGGATCATTACCATTGATCAACAACGATCCACCCTCATAGATTCCGAAATTGAGACCATATTTGTTGGCCAATGCATGGCCATTGGCCCATGCAGGTGACAAATCCGTTTTGATTTGATTGATGAGAAAATCACGTGCTGCGCCATAACCTTTATCGACTTGCGTCATCCAGCCATCAACCATTTTGTCGGTAGCAGGATCGGTATTGAACCATGAGAAGTAGCCATCGGTTGCCAAATATTTGATACCTGCAGCGAGTGGTGAAATTCCGCCCTTGGCCACATAGTCTGGTGTGGTGAGCATAGCGAGAGCTTCGCCATTGCTAAACCCTTGATGGTCAATTGTGACTGTCGGAATGAGCCGCGCGTCTTCACTTTTGAAAACGTCTTTGAAAATTTGTGTCATCTGCGAAGCGCGGACACCATAAGCTTCCGCATTGGCAAAGGGCACATCACCAAACATCGCCTTGCCTTTGTCGATTAGGTATTGATGTTGATCAAAACCCTCTGTCCAAAATTCATTGCTATATTCAACATAGACTTTCAACCCTTTATCGAGGTGATCTTTCACATATGTAGCAACCCGGCGCATATAGTCATCGGTTGCCATGTGTGGCATGTTGATCCAAAGATCAGAACGCGCCTGATTGGCCACCTCCACCAAAAGTTCATATGGCATGCCCCGGCCATCTTTAACCCAAAATGCTTGATCGGCTGTTACGTCATTTGCGGTGAAGCCTGTGACTTTGGAGAAATTCGTTCCCTGCCAATCGTGAGTTCGTAGCACGCGAAAATCATCAATTTGTTGGAACCATTTGGGGTCAAAATGTTCGCCCAAGGCCACGAGGTCAGAATATTTTTCCTGATAAACCTTTATGTCGCGAATATAATTCCCAGTGTGATTGGGGTCGGTTGATTCAATATTTAGTGTGATGCCATTATCGCCCTTGCTGTAATCGGCGTCGAAATGCACAATATATTTGTTGGGTCCAATTTGTTCGTAATTTGAATAGGTCGTAAGCTTTCCTTCGCCCTTCCATTCCACAATGTAATCTGCGGCGGGCATGATTTTTGTATAAAAGACATTTGCTGAAATCGTTTGCGTTACGCCATTCAGAGTTGGCAGTTCAGTGGGCCAGCCTTTTGCATCAAGCTTTACTTCACCACGATGTTCTTTGCCCAAAGCATCATAGGTAATCCAAGCATCTGCCCCATGCATTAAATCCAAGGCAGTAAAAGTATCGGCATAAGCACTTGGTTGACCACCAAGATTTAGACCTTGGGACGGATTCAAAGACATTATTGGGTTCTCCATTGCAAAAGTGAAGGCCGTCCCAATTGTCAAATTTACGAAAGCATAGCAAAGCTGGATCAGAATTATGTGCTTGATGTGACGAAAAAAAGAATTTGGCACAATTTAATTCGAGCTATTTTAAATCTGCTGCTGCACGCGCCAATTTTTCGATCTCATCCCATTTGCCTTCGCTCACCAAATTCTTCGGTGCCATCCAAGAGCCGCCGATGGTAATGACATTACTGAGCTTCAAATATGATGGTGCGAGCTCCGGGGTGATGCCGCCGGTGGGGCAGAATTTTATTTGTGGTAACGGCGACGCAAGCGATGATAAATATTTGGTGCCGCCTGCGGGCTCAGCGGGGAAGAATTTTTGGATCAAGTAGCCCCATTCCATAAGTGCCATGCATTCCGATGCAGTGACGCCGCCGGGCAACAAGGCGATATCAAAATCTTCAGCAGCTCCCAACAGTTGACCTGTGGCACCGGGGGAAACTGCAAAAGCTAATTCCAGTTTTGCGCAAGCGCGGAGTTGTTGTGGGGTGAGTACTGTGCCCGCGCCAACGATTGCGCCTTCCACTTCGGCCTTGATGGCTTTCATGCAATCCAACGCCACTTCTGTGCGCAGCGTGATTTCGAGAACGGGCAAACCACCTTTGACCAATGCGCGCGCCAATGGCACGGCATCTTTCAAATTTTCGATGACCATAACGGGCACAACGGGGGCGCGCTTCAACGCGGTTTCGAGACCTTTTTGCAAATCTTTTGTCATTGAATCATCCCAAATATTGATGCGCCTTGATCAGCGCGGCCTGCGAGATTGCGGAAGGCAGCGAAGAGTTCGCGGCCTGTGCCTTGTTCATTGTCGGACATGTCCTTGGTAGCCAGTGGTCGGCTGCTAAATTCCTTTGCGTCCACCAAAACGTCCATAGTGCCTTTAGTCGCATCAATGCGGATCACATCTCCATCCATAAGTCGAGCGATTGGCCCGCCATCGGCGGCTTCGGGTGTAACATGAATGGCGGCTGGCACTTTGCCTGATGCTCCTGACATTCGGCCATCAGTTAGTAACGCGACGCGGAAACCGCGCTCCTGCAATACCGCAAGTGGCGGTGTCATGCGATGTAGTTCTGGCATACCGTTGGCTTTAGGGCCTTGGAATCGGACGACGGCTATAACATCTTTATTGAGTTCATTAGCCTTGAAGGCCGCGGCCAAATCTTCTTGGCTGTGGAAGATGCGACATGGTGCTTCGATGATGTGGCGGTCTTCCGGAATCGACGATGATTTGATCACGGCGCGACCAAGCGGGCCTTCGAGAACATTGAGGCCGCCTGTGGCTTGGAAGGGTTCTGCAACGCCGCGCAAAACCGATGTGTCTCCAGATGTTCTTGCTGCATCACGCCAGGTTAATGCACCTTTATCATCAAGGCCTGGTTCTTGGGTATAGCCTGAAAGTCCAGTGCCCATTATCGTTGTCACATCCTCATGCAACAATCCGGCGCTAAGCAATTCGCGGATCATAAAGCCCATGCCGCCTGCCGCGTTGAAGTGGTTCACATCAGCTTTTCCGTTTGGATAAATGCGCGTGAGCAATGGAATAACTTTTGAAAGTTCTGCCAGATCATCCCATGTGAGAGCTATACCTGCTGCTGCTGCCATTGCCACCACATGCATTGTATGATTGGTCGAGCCGCCAGTTGCGAGAAGACCAACGACACCGTTCACGAC
>CAXTKN010000004.1:0-4970 GCA_964244805.1 uncultured Aestuariivirga sp. | reverse complement strand
ATGGCCCGTTCAATTTTTTCGAGATAATTTTTACGGCTCGTCTTGCTGCGCGCGACTATTTTTTCGGTGACTACGGAAACTGTTCTGTGTACGGACATTATGGGCACCAATAAATATCTAGTGGTTTGGAAGAATGAAGCACGGCGCGCACTGGCATTTCTAGCTCATCTTTTCCTGCAAGTGCTTTTTCGAGGACTTTCATTTTATCATCGCCTTGAATGTGAAGGCAGAGATGTTTTGCGGCTAGCAACCGCTGCAAAGTGAAAGTCAATCGTGGTTCACCCGCACCTGGCGCGTTCATCGTTATCACAGCATCTAAATTAGCTTTATCAACGGCTCTGGCCAGATTATCGCCACCGGGGAAAAATGATGCTGTGTGGCCATCATTGCCCATGCCCAGAATGACTATATCAAAAGGTGCAAGACGACCAATCAGTGGATTGAGATAGAGCGGAGCAAATTGTGCCAACGCGGCTTCATTGCACCATAGATGATCACGTACCACTCTTGCGTTGGAGCGCGAATTGTCTTCGGGCACTTGGCGTTCATCAACCAAGGTGATGGTGACTTTTGGCCATTCTAATTTTTGTTTTGATAGTGCTGTAAAAAATGGTTTTGGTGTTGTGCCACCCGAGACGGCAATGACTGCGCTGTCGTTTTTTGTTATCGCGTCACCCAACCAGCCAGCAACATCTTTCGCCAACGCCTCTGCTAAGCTGTCACCTGTTTCAAAAATCCGTTTATGCGCGATCATGCGTCTGGGCCTTCATACCAAGTGCGACCATCGCGCTCAATCAAGGCAATCGCTGATGTGGGGCCCCATGTGCCCGATGTGTATGGTTTCGGAAGATCGGTTGATTCCTTCCAATGATCTAAGATCGGATCAATGTATTTCCAAGCGGCGGCCACTTCATCACGGCGCATGAACAGCGTTGGGTTGCCGCGCACCACGTCCATAATCAAGCGCTCATAAGCTTCAGGCTGTCTTGTGCTGAAGGCTTCAGCAAAACTCATATCCAAAGGTACGTTTTTCAGTCGCATTCCGCCGGGGCCCGGCTCTTTCACGCTCAACCAAAGTTTAACACCTTCATCAGGCTGCAACCGAATGACCAAACGATTTGGCTGTAAATTGCCTGCAGATCTGGCGAACACATTAATTGGAACTGACTTGAATTCGACCATAATTTCCGACTCGCGCTGAGCGAGACGCTTTCCAGTGCGCAGATAGAACGGCACTTGGCTCCAACGCCAAGAGGCGATTTCCGCTTTGATGGCTACAAATGTTTCAGTCTTTGATTCAGGGTTGCCAAGTTCTTCGAGATAACCCTTCACTGCGCCCGCCTCGGTGGAACCAGCGCGATATTGGCCACGCACAACGTTGGTTTCCAATTGGTCAACCGTAAGCGTTTTGAGAGACTTTAAAACTTTCAGTTTTTCGTCCCGAACTGCGTCGGCATCCATCGAACTTGGAGGTTCCATCGCCACCAGACATAACAGCTGGAGAATATGGTTCTGCACCATGTCGCGTAATGCACCCGATGAATCATAATAGCCAGCACGCGATTCAACGCCCAAGGTTTCGGCAACTGTGATTTGCACATGATCAATATGGGCTGCTGTCCACAAAGGTTCGAACATCGAATTTGCAAAACGCAGGGCCATCAAATTTTGCACGGTTTCTTTGCCGAGATAATGATCGATACGGTAGATCATCGGTTCGGCGAAGACTTTGCCAATCGCGTCGTTCACCGCTTGCGCTGACTGACCATCTTTGCCTAGGGGCTTTTCAACCACTACGCGCGAATTTGGCGTGATGAGTTTATGGTTGCCCAAACGCTCACAAATCGGGCCAAACAAATCGGGGCCAACTGCAAGATAAAATACGCGAATACGGTCTTGGTTTTGCGCCAATGCGGCATCAAGCTTTGGCCAACCATCTTCCTTGCCCGCTTCTGCTGCAATATAAGTCAGACGGCCCAAAAACTGGTTCATCATTTCAGGTGTGCGCAGCTTCTCTTCGACAAAGGATTCAAGAGCTGTGGTTGCAAATTTGCGGAATTCGTCATCGCTCATGTCGCGGCGTGATGTGCCAATGATACGGGCTTCGGCTGGAATTTGGCCTTGTTCGTCGCGGTGGAACAAAGCGGGGATTAATTTGCGCTGGGCCAAATCTCCCGTTGCACCAAATACAACAATATCAAATGGATCAACAGGAATGAGGCGGGCGGTCATGAAGCTTGCTCCAGCAAATTGAGGTACGCTAATCAAATTGAAGCTCTACACTGTGGAAAACTACATTGCAATAAATCAGGCTGCGAGATTTATTGCATGGGGGCCATGCGTTTGTTATGCAACGTTAGAGAGGGAATGTCATGATTTTGTGTTGCGGCGAAGCTTTAATCGATTTTTTGCCCCGTCAGGGGGCAGATGGCGCATTTGTGTATCAACCTTTTAACGGTGGGTCGATTTATAACACGGCCGTTGCATTAGGACGACTCGATGTGCCGACCGGGTTTTTTGGAGGCGTGAGCACTGATTTCTTTGGCGACAGTTTGGCTGAAGGCTTGGCGGAATCGAAAGTCAGTCTGCGCTATGTGAAGCGCAAAGAGCTGCACACAACATTGGCATTTGTAAAACTGGAAGATGGTCATGCGCGTTATTCGTTTGTGGATGAGGCTTCGGCAGCGCGAAACTTGTTAAAAAAAGATATGCCGAAGTTACCCAAAGCCGTCACCGCTTTGCATTTTGGTTCGATCAGCCTGATCCCGGAACCCTGCGGCGGCACTTACGAAGCCTTGGCCAAGCGAGAGCATAAATCAAAGGTGATTTGTATTGATCCTAATATTCGCGCCAGCTTGATTTCGCGGCAGAAAAGAAAACAACATCAGATCCGATTGTTTGGAATTATGAGCATCGCTGACATTATTAAAATATCTGACGAAGATGTTTTCTGGATCACAAAATCCAAGAAGCTTTCGAATTTCGGTAAGGCTTGGATCAAGCGTGGTGCAAAAATTGTGGCCGTCACTAAAGGCGGTGATGGCGTTGAAATTTATACTAAGGATTTTTCATTCTCGATGAATGTGCCGAAGGTAAAAGTTGTTGACACAGTAGGCGCGGGTGACACCTTTACGGCTGGCTTGCTGACTTATCTTCACCGCATCAAAAAGCTAACAAAGAAAGCTTTGGCGCAGATTGATGAGGCAACTCTAAAAGAAGCTGCTCAGTTTGCCATGAACGCCGCCGCGATTACCTGCTCGCGTGCTGGTGCCAATCCGCCTTGGACAAAAGAAATGAAGTGATTTTTCCAGTCGATCATATTATCCCCGATTTGAAGGCCGCACTCGTCTCGCGGCCTTCTGCCATTTTGGTGGCCGAGCCCGGGGCAGGCAAGACAACTCGGGTTCCACTGGCTCTACTTAATGAGCCTTGGCTTGCGGGCAAAAAGATTGTGATGTTGGAGCCCAGGCGTTTGGCAGCGCGGGCTGCCGCTTCTCGCATGGCGCAGACGCTTGATGAAAAATTAGGCGAAACTGTGGGCTATACCGTGCGTTTGGAGCGCAAGGTTTCGGTTGCTACACGCATCGAAGTTGTAACCGAAGGAATTTTGCTCAGGCGCTTGCAACAAGATGCAGAACTTTCAGATATTGGCCTCGTGATCTTTGATGAATTTCATGAACGTAACCTGGATGGCGATCTATCGCTGGCACTTTGTCTCGATGTGCAGCGCGGACTTCGTAATGATTTGAAGTTTCTGATTATGTCTGCGACACTGGATACGAAAAGCCTGTCGAATTTTTTGGATGATGCGCCGATTTTGAATGCGAAGGGCCGCATGTTTCCGGTGGCGACAAAACATCTGGATAAAACCTCGCGGCAGACTGTGGTTATCGATTCCGTGAAGGCTGTTCATCAGGCTTTGCGCGAGGTGAAGGGTAGTTTGTTGGTGTTTCTTCCGGGTGAAGGAGAAATTCGGCGTGTTGAGCAAGCGTTGATTGGTAACGTGCCACAGGACACGGATGTGCGTCCCCTTTATGGGGCGATGACGCTGGCTGATCAAGATGCAGCGATCAAACCATCAGAAATCGGGCGCCGCAAGATTGTTTTGGCGACGACCATAGCTGAAACATCACTGACAATTGATGGTGTTGAGGCTGTGATCGATTCAGGTTTTAAACGCGCGCCGCGTTTTGATCCAGCTTCAGGCATGACTGCTCTTGAAACCATTCGCGTTTCTCAAGCTTCAGCAGAACAGCGCAAAGGTCGTGCTGGCCGTCTAGGGCCGGGTGTTTGCTATAGGCTTTGGCCGGAGGGCGAAACACGCGCGCTGGCTTTTCATGATGATCCTGAAATTCGCATTGCGGATCTAACTTCGCTGGTTTTGGAATTGGCTGCTTGGGGTACGAATGATGTGCCATGGCTGGAAGCGCCACCTGCTGCAGCTTTTGCGCAGGCGCAAGATGTATTAAAAAAATTGGGAGCGATTGATTCTTCTGGTGTGATAACGCCACATGGCAAAGCCATGGCTAAATTGCCTTTACATCCGCGGCTGTCGCATATGGTGATAACGGGCAAAGCTTTAGGGGCCGGTGCAATGGCTGCCGAAATTGCTGCGATGATTTCGGAGCGTGACGGCTTGCCACGCGATACATCGGCTGATGTGGAAACGCGGTTGATGCATATCAGGGGTTCTGCGCGTGAACGTATGAAACAAGCGGCGCGGCAGATTAAGGATCAGGCTGGCATTAAAGATGATATGGCTGAAGTTTCTCATGGTGTGTTGTTAGCGCTCGCCTATCCAGACCGAATTGCGCAGAGGCGTGGGAGTCTTGGGCGCTTTCGCATGTCTTCGGGTGCTGGCGCTATTGTGGCCGAGCATGATTCATTGGCCAAGGCTGATTGGATTGCGATTGGGTTATTGGATGGCAGCCAAGTTGATGCGAAGGTGCATCTAGCAGCGATCATAACCC
>CAXTKN010000003.1:28994-34123 GCA_964244805.1 uncultured Aestuariivirga sp. | reverse complement strand
ATCGAGCACCGGGTTATGCCTGATGCGAACCATTTCTTTGAAGGTCAGATTGATGAACTCACCAAGATTTGCGCAGACTATGTTGATCGGCGCTTAACAATGGAACGTTAGGCTGATGCCGAAGAAACAAGATCGGCGATTGAATGTTGGTATATTGGGCTGCGGTCCAATTGCTCAATTTGCCCATTTTGAATCTGCAGTAAAAGCGTCCAATGCCGACCTTTATGCCATTTGTGATGTGGCCGAAGATTTGGTCGAGCGCATGGGCAGCACTTATTTACCCCAGAAGCGCTTTCATGATTATCAGAAAATGTTGGATGATCCTACCCTCGATGCGGTGATCATTGCTACATCTGATGCGTTCCATGTTCCGGCATCTATCATGGCGCTCAATGCTGGTAAGCATGTGCTTTGCGAAAAGCCGATTGGTATTGGAATCGAAGAAGTCGAAGGCCTTGCTGAGGCCGTTAATAAATCGGGCAAGGTATTGCAGGTAGGCCACATGCTGCGTTTTGATCAAGGCCTTGAAGCGGGCCGCGCATTTGCACGAAATGAGATGGGCCAGCAGCTCGCATTTAAAGCGTGGTATTGCGATTCAACCCATCGCTACACCAACACCGATGCAATTCAACCTTTACCAATCTTGAGCGCCTCGGCACGCAAACCCACGATTAATCCCAAGGCTGATTTGAAGCGTTATTATATGCTGGCTCATGGCTGCCATTTGCTTGACCTCGCGCGTTATTATTGTGGCGAGATCACATCGTTAAGCGCGCGACTAAACGAAAAGTACGGGGCCTATAGCTGGTTCGTCGATGTGGAATTTGCCAATGGCTGCATGGGCCACCTTGATTTGACTGTTGCAATCCGCGCAGACTGGAGCGAAGGCCTTGTGCTATATGGCGAGCATGGCACTGTTTCTGCCAAGACCTATAACCCATGGTACTATAAATCATCCGACGTTGAGATTTTTCACGAGAAAGACGCAACCTATCGCAGGCCGCTTGGTGCTGATGGACATTTCTATCGGCGGCAGCTTGAAGGTTTTGCAGACGTAATTTTGAACGGCGCTGCAATGCGTGGCGCTGATATACATGACGGTATCGCGTCGGTGCGGGCCATGGTGGCGGTGGCACAATCAGCGCGGACGGGCAAGTCAGTTCGCCTTTCAGACGTGAGCGGCCTCGTCTGATGCAGCTTGGCATTTTCGCCAAAACATTTGCGGCCCAGGGTGCAGCGCCGGTTTTAGATGCAGTCCGCGCCGCGGGTTATCAAACAGCGCAGTTCAATATGGCCTGCGTGGGTTTGCCTCCTATGCCTGATGAAATCTCTGGTTCAATTATTTCAGAAATCACCGCCGCTTCAAAATCATCCGGTGTTTCAATTGCCGCAATTTCCGGCACCTATAACATGGCGCACCCCGACCCTGCAATTCGCGCCGATGGTTTGCGCCGTCTTGGTGTTATCATTTCAAATGCTAAAGCGCTGGGAACAAACCTGGTCACGCTGTGCACAGGCACCCGCAATCCAGATGATCAGTGGCAATTTCATAAAGATAATTCTTCACAGGAAGCTTGGCGCGATATGCGCACAGAAATGGCTCAGGCTTTGCATTTGGCTGAAGCTCATGGCATAGATTTAGGTATTGAGCCGGAGCTTGGAAATATTGTTTCATCAGCAGCGAGTGCGAAACAATTGATTGATGAAATGAAATCGCCTCGCTTAAAGATCGTGCTTGATCCGGCAAACTTGTTTGAAATTGAAACCAAGAAAGTTTGCTATGAGATCATTGCGCGCGCCGCAGAACTTCTGGCTTCTCATATCGCCATGGCCCACGCCAAAGATCGCAATCCGCGCGGAGAATTCGTTGCTGCTGGCACAGGCGTAGTTGATTTTCCGCATTTTGTTAGCTGCTTGAAACAGACAGGCTTTAACGGCCCTCTCATTACTCATGGATTAAGCCAAACAGAAGCTCCCGCAGTTGCAAAATTTCTCAAAAACATTCTCGAGCTGTAGTCATTTTTTTAAAGAGGTTTTATCTTGAACACCGCCGCCCAACCCGCCGCTGATTGGCTAGACACCTTGCCCAAAGACCGACTTATGGCTGAGATTTCGCTCTGGTCGGCCAATCTTGGCCATCTCGTTGATGATACCAAACGGATAGAGCCCTTCACTGACATTTTTCATGTCGATGTGTCTGACGGCCATTTTTCCCCAGCGATGTTGTTCTTCCCAGACTTATTGGTGAGCGTGCGCAAGGTTACAGCTAAACCAATCCACGTGCATCTGATGGTGTCCGATGCAATTGTGATAGATCAGGTTTCGCAGTTTGCTGAAGCAGGTGCTGATCTCATCAGTGTACACGCAGAAAACATCAATGCGATTGATGCCCTGACGGCGATTAAAAAAGCTGGCCTGAAAACAGGCGTGGTTCTGCAGCTTCACACACAAGTGAAAGACGCCGCACATTTGGTTCCTCACATTGATATGTTTACCTTGCTGGGCACACGCATGGGTATCAAAGGTGTTGGTTTGGATGATCAAGCCCCTGCTCGCCTTGGCGAGGCGCGGGCGTTGGTTGCGGGTGCCGGTCGGCGGATTATCGTGGCCGCTGATGGCGGCATTCGCGATAATACTGTTCCCAAGCTGCGCGCTGCGGGTGCTGAAACCATCGTAATGGGTTCTCTGGCTTTTGGCGCGCCAAATTTGAGCGAGCGCTTTGCTTGGGTTCATGCGCAGCAATGAACGGCGATCTCACCCTCGGCATTGATCTTGGCGGCACGCAAGTCCGCGCTGCGATCATTGATCAAAATGGCGTATTGCTGCGTCGCGCCGCAGTGGCGACTGATGTCCCAGGCGGGCCTACGGCAATCGTAGCGCAAATAGCAAAGTTGTTTGATGAAGTTGGCGAAGGTTTGAAAGACCGCATTACAGCCGCAGGCGTATCCTCCCCCGGCCCTCTCGATTTGGACAATGGCCGCACCTCCGATCTGCCCACGCTTCCCGGTTGGTTAAACTTTCCATTGCGCGATACTTTATCTGAAAAATTATCGCTGACCGTCGTTCTGGAAAATGACGGTATTGCTGCGGCCAATGGCGAATGGAAATTTGGCGCAGGGCGCGGTCTGCATAATCTGGTTTATGTAACTGTGAGCACAGGCATTGGAGGCGGCGTGGTCGTTGATGGCCATCTTATGCATGGGCGGCGCGGTATGGCGGGCCATGTGGGCCACATGATGGTCGACCCCGAAGGTCCGATTTGCGGTTGCGGCGGCAAGGGCTGCATTGAAGGCATTGCATCTGCCACTGCCTTTGGTGTGGCGGCGAAGCGTTCAGGCTTTGTCGATGGCAAGCACGCTGTGAAAGCGGCGCGCAGTGGTGATGCACGGGCGCTCGCACTGCTTGATACTGAGGCGACCTGGCTTGGTTATGCATTTGCGAGCTTATTGCACCTCTATAGTCCTGAAATTTTGATTGTTGGTGGCGGGCTATCTTCAGCTTTGGATTTAATGATGGCTGGCATCCGCAAGCAGATTGATCACTATGCCATGCCAGCATTTCGCGAAGTTCAAGTTGTTCCAGCGCAACTGGGCGATAATGCCGGGCTTATCGGTGCTGCCGCCTTGGCGGTGAAAAAACTTAAATAGGTTTAGCCAATACACCGCCTGTCATCTCATGCTTGACACCTGTTGTACCAGGGAAAGTGATTGGCAGACCGCGCAAACTCCGCACCGCGAGATAGGCCCAAGCTTCAGCTTCCACGCTGTCACCATCCAGCAATTGGTCTTCGGCACTTTGCACGTTTGGCAGGATTTCGCGCAACATATGCATCAAGGTTTTATTATGCCGCCCGCCACCACAGATGATCCACGCTTTTGGTGCTTCATGAAACCAATGTGCCGCGCGAGCGACGGAATGCGCGGTGAAGGCCGTCAAAGTCGCAGCACCATCTTCTAAGTTCAGACTGCTGAAATCGAGATGGACAAAGCTATTGCGGTCCAGAGATTTAGGAGGTCGCTTGGCAAAATATTCGCTTGCCAAAGCTGCCTTTAAATGGGGGACAGAAATCTTGCCCATGGCAGCGGTTTTTCCGGAATCATCAAACTCGACACCGCCGTGTTTTTTCATCCAATCATTGATCAGCGCATTGCCGGGGCCGGTGTCGAATGCACTGAGATAACCATCAGAAGCTATATGAGTGACATTGCCGACACCGCCGATGTTTACAAAGGCAACCGGCGTTTCCGTGGCTAAAGCGCGGTGGTACGCGGGCACTAGTGGCGCGCCCTGTCCACCAGCAGCCACATCGGCGGCTCGCATATCATAAACAACTTGGATTTTTGAGGAATTTGCAAGCGCTTGGCCATCGCCCAACTGGACTGTTAGATGCAGATCTGGTTTATGGATAACGGTCTGTCCATGAAAGCCAATTACGTCTATATTTGAATTATTTAACCCGTTTTCATCAAGAAATTTTTGAACTACTTTTGCATGCCAGTTTGTTAGAATTTTTTCTGTTTCTAGCAGCTGCCCGGGCCTCTGCATGCGCTGGGTAATTGCAGTTGCATCCACAAGTGCTTGTCGCAATACGGCTTGTTGTGCTTGATCATAAGCAAAGGTTGCCGAAGGGCCATGTTCGACAACCCCTTCTCCATCAGTCCTGATCAACGCGACATCAATCCCATCCAGAGACGTCCCCGACATCAAACCGATGCTCGTGAAGATTTTTGACATGATATCCAACTATGTTATGAGGCACGCATCATGACCCAATATAAATCTGAATTTCTTAACATTTTAACTGAACGCGGCTATATTCACCAATGTTCCGATTTTGGCGGGCTTGATGCCTTGGCCGCTGCGAACAAAGCTGTGGCTTATATCGGGTTTGATTGCACAGCATCATCCTTACATGTTGGTTCACTTGTACAGATTATGTTGTTGCATTGGTTACAAAAAACCGGAAACAAACCCATCGTTTTAATGGGCGGTGGCACCACACGCGTGGGTGATCCATCGGGGCGCGACGAGAGCCGCAAGATTTTGACACTGGATGATATTGAAGCCAACAAGCATGGTATTCAAACCGTGTTTGATAAGTTTTTGAAATTTGGCAAAGGTAGCACCGA
>CAXTKN010000003.1:12885-28894 GCA_964244805.1 uncultured Aestuariivirga sp. | reverse complement strand
CCGCTCATCACGCTTTCGTCCGGTGCCAAAATGGGCAAGACGGCTTCGGGTGCGGTGTGGCTGAATGCAGATATGCGCAGCCCTTATGAGTACTGGCAATTCTGGCGAAACACGGAAGATGCGGATGTTGGCCGCTTCTTGAAATTGTTCACTACCATCCCAATAGCTGAAATTGCCAAGCTTGAAGCTTTAGGCGGCGCTGAGATCAATGAAGCCAAGAAAGTGTTAGCCAACGCAGCCACTGCCCTTCTGCACGGGGAAGCAGCGGCTCAAGAGGCAGCTGAAACAGCTCGCAAAACATTTGAAGAAGGTTCGAGTGCCGCTGGCCTTCCAACGGTTATCATCGATCTTTCGCAGCCCGTGGGAATTTTGCCTGCTTTGGTTCAGTCTGGATTGGCCACATCGAATGGCGAAGCTAAGCGTTCGATCCAAGGCGGAGCCATCAAACTAAATGACAGTTTAGTCACCGATGAAAGAATGACGATTTCGAAAACCGATCTGAATTCAGATGGCGCAATTAAACTTTCAATGGGTAAAAAGAAACACATATTGATTAGGCCGATCTAATCAATTGGTTCCTTGAGCAGGCGCACGCCGCGGCGAAAAGTCAAAGAAACGTCGGAAAATACCAGGGGCAATTGCAGAAATCGGATTGACCTTGAATTCAGGTTTTGCAAAAGTACCGCCAACCAAATAGGTCACACCGAACAAGCCCTCATTGTTGTTTCCGCCGCTCAAAATATCGCCCAGTAATGGCACATTATTGAAAACGCCAGAAAGCCCGCACGCTGGAATTACGGTGCCTGTGACGTCGATTGCATTATCAGATTTGCGGATCACGCCATCGGCGGTGGCGCACATGTCGCTTCCTTTAAGCACCACATCACCCAAACGGATGAATTTTTCATCAGTGGTAAAAGGCAGATGCAGCCTTTCAAAATTAATACCTTCCTTGCGAGGGCCAGATTTTTTTGGTTTGCCACGTTGATCAAGTTCAGCCAAGGCGGCCTCATTGCGCACATCGAAGTTCAAAATATCCAATCTGCCATTATGGACTGGCGACCCCTCTTCATTTCCGAGCAGTGCATAAAAACGCAGTTGCCCTCCGGCAATTTTTGAATAGAAATTTGCGGCCCGCAATACCGAACCACCATCATTTGTGCTGATGCGGAATTCACGGCCCGTTGCCAGAGGAACGACAGTTACATTCACTGGCTGTCCACTCAAAAAAGTTCCTTTAATATCTGCTTCGGCAATTTTGCTTGCTCTGGCCCGCAATACCGCGTCGACATTGCTGATGATTTCGCCGCGATTGGCGGTCACGCGGTCGAAATGGGCGTGCATCGTAAAATCTTGGCCCTCAGACGTCGAGGGAGCTGTTTTGCCTTGAGCAGTCGCTGCTGGCGCCACCAATGTTTTTATATAAGGCCTCGCGTCAAAATTCTTACCCGACAAAGTCAGATCAACCGTCCCCTCGCCCGGCACAACGCTGGCGGAAAATACATTATCTTCGTCCAACTTTATTTGATCCATCACTACGGATTGCAATTTCCCTTTGAGAGTTGTTTTTATATTCCCGCGCAAATGCAGGCCTTCGCCATCCAGCACAAAATTATCAATGCTCCTGCCTTCAGCAGTACTGCGTATGACGAAAGATGCCTTGGTTCCGGGCATAGCATCGCGTTTCCAGCTAATGGCAGCCAGCTTCATTTTGATTTGCGAAAGGTCTGCATCGATTGAAACTTCAGTGTCGCCGGCCTCATCTTTGACAATGGTCGCTTGAACTGGCAAGGGGCCAGAAATATAATCGGTAAGCTTCAACCCAATTTTTTCGCGGGTTTTCTCATCAAGTATCGCAGTCACGACAGCTTTTGATTGCCCCCCTACACGCGGCTTCTGCCATTGGATTTTGGCGGGTAATCCATTCACCTTGGCAGGACCTGCAATTGAAATCGAATCGGGGAAAATATCAACATTGAATTGCCCATCCGTTAAATCAACGC
This sequence comes from uncultured Aestuariivirga sp., assembly GCA_964244805.1. Taxonomy (GTDB): domain Bacteria; phylum Pseudomonadota; class Alphaproteobacteria; order Rhizobiales; family Aestuariivirgaceae; genus Aestuariivirga. Next base: position 26,891 of record CAXTKN010000003.1, on the reverse strand, counting down.
CCGGAACAATGCTGGGTAAAGAAACATCGACAAGTTTTACATCTGTGCTGAAGTCAATACGGTTCTTGGGAACATCATCGATTAAAGGAAGTTTCAGCCCAATTGTTGCCTCAGCTTTACCTTGCAGATTTCCAAACTCGTTGATCTTGGTTTTAATAACGTCAAGGTCGGGTTGACTGGCAAACGCCAACATGGCGTCAATAGAAGCAGACAGATCGAATGCAAATATGCCTGGCACTTCATCCAACATAACATCTTTGGCAATAAAACTGCCACTGTTGAGCTTCACGGTCTGACCAGAATCCAAACTCGTTTGGCCTGCGCTAATATTCAGTTCAAAATTATTATCGTGTTGGCCGCCCTCGCCTTCACCCTTGGTAAGTATCGGCATTTTTTTGAGGTAGCGTGTACTCACGTCTTTAATTTTGAACGAAAAATCGACGGAATTATCAGGGAGCCGTTTGTCTAACTTTGCCTTTGCCAATGCGTTGGCGTTGAGGTTGACTTGAAAAGTTCCTTCGGAGACACGGCCCTCGATAACGTTTTCGGCAATCCATTTTCTCGAATTGGGCGCAATGATTGGTGGCCAAATCGTCTTTAAAAATTCAGCGGAGATATCACGGACGCGTCCGGCCAAATGAATGGCAGGAGATTGCTCGCCACTGCTAATCGAGCCCCGCATCCGAACGCCGGTATTACCAGACATGACAACAAAGTCTTCAATTTCAAGACTTGCATCAGTAATTCCAGCTTGACCCGCAAACTCCACGCGATCGACAACAATCGGATCTGTCTTGGTGCCCGTAGAATCCAAACTAACATTATGCGCTTTGAGTTGGATTTTGACAGCAGTCAGTTTTCCGTCAGTGGCGCGCACAGGCGCGATATTTCCAGACAGGTCGGCGCGCGTTCCACCCACAACCAGTGATGAATCAACGATATCAAAACTTGATTGGTCAGGGCGATATTTGATGTTCAGCGTTCCATTATCTATATCGATAGGTTGGGCCACAAAGTCTGGTAGGCTCAATCGTCCCTTTCCTGCCGAAAACTCTGCGGTGGCAGCAGTCACGCTACCGCTGTCGGTCACCTCAAGTTCAATGTGACCTGCCAAAGGAATACGCACTTGAGCAAATTTCGAAAGAGCAAATATTTTGTCTGCAACATCAGCTGGAACAACATTGTCAACTGTAGCACTAATGGCGAAGTTTTTTTGGTCACGTTTATAAGTCGCCGACAGTTCTGTGTGCCAGGGATCTTTTGCTGTGCTGACATCAGCTTTGGCCAAGATCACAAAGCCATAAGGCATTTTGCGGAAGGTCAAATCAGCATTCGGTGCAAACCAATTTGCTGAATTTGCGTCATCATAGACGTTGATAGATGCTGAAGTAATGCGAATGTCTTCGAGAGACGAAAGTGAACTGCCCTCGCTGTGATCATCAAACAAAGCAATTAGTTTGGAGCCCGATGTCTGATTGATAATTTCAGAATTAGCCTGAGCGTTGCGATCAGACTTGCCGCCTTGGGTCGCATCAGTACCGGTGGCTTGCGTTTCACCTACTGAAACTTCCTGGCCGCCAACGCCAAGCTGTACAGTCCCATCAACATTTCGCCTTGCGCTTATTTTTGGACCAATAAGTTCTAGACTACGAGCGGCTATTTTCCCGCTCCACATGGCAGAGCTGTCAAGCGTCACGCCAGCGCGCGGCGCGCTAGCAATAACCGCGCCTGAACCATCCGAAAGTATCAAATTTCGAAATCTGATATGCGGAACATGCGATTGTGAATCAAGCTCCAGAACGGCGGTGCCTAACTGCACTTTCATGTCTTTGAGCTGGCCATTGATCGCTTGTTCAATGCGGTTATTCAAAAAGGAAATTGCAATAGGCCCTTGAGACAGTCGCCAAACGAAAATGCCCGCGCTGAGAAGAGCAATAACAAGCGTGGCCAGAACAGTCCAAGCCGCTATTTTTGCTATTCTCCGCGTCAACCTGCTCGACCTGTCACTTTAGATGCCCGTCCGTAAAATTGCAGGCCAAAATGGACTCGGCCCGCATCGTATCAATCAAATTTATACGCATATTTGGTTCTTATGGCCACCAAAGCTTGGCCAAACAATGGCAAACCTTACCCCATGACAAGCCGCTTCAGAGCCTTTATGACGGTGTTTCGGATGGCACTCAAATGATAAAGAATCGATAAGACAATATGATTTTTAAACGTTCAAAGCCTGCTCCCCCTAGACAAGCTGCAATCGCAGCCGAGCCTTCATATATCGCGCGTGACACCACCGTGGAGGGCAATGTGGTTAGTGAAGGCGAAATCCACATCGATGGCTCAGTTCATGGCATGGTGCGCGCCCACACCTGCTTGGTTGATCGGAGAGGTGAAGTGCGTGGCGAAATATTGGCCGATATTGTATATGTGCGAGGGCGCGTGATCGGCCCCATTAGCGGTGGCCATATACAGATCGAATCTGGCGCGCATGTTGAAGGCGATGTGACAAATGAAACAATCAGCATTGAAAATGGTGCTTATGTTTTAGGTTCAATCCGTCATGCAGTGCCTGCACCTGGCCAATCTCCAGAGTTATTCAACAAGCTTGAAATGCCCGAAAACCTGAAGCTCGATCAAATTTCTGAAAATGTGCGCCCATTTAAAACGCCAAAGCAGAACTAATCGATATCTTCCACCTGTCCCGGCGCGTTGCCGTGGATTTTTTGCGCCAATGAAGCTTGGATAAAATCGTCCAATTCTCCGCCTAAAACTGCCGTCGGATTAGTGCTGGTAAAGCCAGTGCGCAAATCTTTTACAAGTTGATAGGGTTGCAAAACATATGAGCGAATTTGATGGCCCCAACCAATGTCGGTCTTCTTCGCGTTGGCGGCATCTACCTTATCTTGTTTCATTTGCAGCTCGCGCTCATAAAGACGGGCCTTCAACATCTTCATCGCCGTTGCGCGATTTTTATGCTGTGAGCGCTCGGCTTGGCAGGCCACGATGATATTGGTGGGAACGTGAGTAATTCGCACTGCCGAATCGGTTGTGTTAATATGCTGACCACCCGCACCAGAGGCGCGGTAGGTATCAACTTTCAAATCGCTATCAAGGATTTCAATATTGATGTTGTCATCAATCACCGGATAGGCCCAAGCGGACGAGAACGACGTGTGACGGCGCGCATTCGAGTCATAAGGAGAAATACGCACCAAGCGGTGCACGCCGGATTCAGTTTTTAATTTTCCGTAAGCGTTCTTGCCTTTAATTTGCAGCGTGCAAGATTTAATACCCGCTTCTTCGCCGTCATGCTGATCAAGCACTTCAACTTTGAATTTGTTGAGATTGGCCCAGCGCACATACATGCGCATCAACATTGAGGCCCAATCTTGGCTTTCAGTGCCACCTGCCCCGGCGTTAATTTGCAGATAGCTATCATTGCCATCGGCTTCGCCAGATAATAGAGCATCGAGCTCGGCGGCAGCTACATCTTTTTGTAAAGCAGATAATGCCTTCTCAGCATCATTCACAATCGATTGATCGCCCTCGGCCTCGCCCATGCCGATCAACTCAATATTGTCGGCCATTGAGGTTTGGATTTTGAGAATGCCGCTGATGCGATTGTCTAGGTCTTGGCGCTTCTTCATCACCTCTTGGGCTTTCTGCGCATCATTCCAAAGCGAAGAGTCTTCTGCACGGGCATTGAGTTCGGCTAATTCGCGGATTGAGTTATCCCAGTCAAAGATGCCTCCGGAGCAATCCAAGGGATTGCTCAATTTCTTCAACAAGTTTGATCATTTCAGCGCGCATTGTTATTTACCTAAAGGGTTGTTTTGTTGGTCGTTCAATAGAGGCCGTTGCCCGCTTGCGTCAACCCACCATCCGGAGGAGCAGCGGGTGGCACCAGCACAACGCCAACACCTGGTTGTTTGGGCGCATTGGTGGCGACATTGCCAATGAACACCGTATTTGAAGGCGGCTCATCTCCGGGTTTGAACGCCTCCAAAATCACACCGTCTTCGCCAAAAACGCCGCGTTTGCCGGTGTTTACATGAATGGGGATCAACTCAATGGCGCGTGGAACGCGGAATGGCACTGCAGCCTTATCTTTCAAGGCGAGTTTCATGAAGTCTGCAACAATAGGGGCCGCCAATTCACCACCAGTGCGCCCTTTGCCCATCGGTTTAGGATTATCATAACCAACATAAACGCCCACAGTCAGATCAGGCGTGAAGCCTACAAACCAAGCATCCCGCTCATCATTGGTTGTTCCAGTTTTACCGGCCACTGGTTTGCCAAGGACTTGCATTTTCTTTCCTGTGCCGCGCTCAACAACGCCTTCCATCATCGAAGTGATTTGGTAGGCGGTATAAGGGCTCATCACCTGCTCGCGATTGTCAATCAACTCAGGCTCAGGCGCTGCTGCATCGTATTTCTCTTGTTTACAGCCCGTGCATTCGCGGTCGTCATGACGATAGATTGTGTGTCCATAACGATCCTGAATGCGGTCGATCAGTGTTGCATCAAGCTTCCTGCCGCCATTGGCGATCATACTATAGGCGGTCGTCATCTTTAACAGTGTCGTTTCACCTGCGCCTAAGGCCATCGCAAGTTGGTGAGGCATCTTGTCATAGATACCAAGCCGCTGAGCCAAATCGGCGATTTTAGTGAGGCCCAAACTATCAGCCAAACGCACGGTCATCGTATTGCGTGATTGTTCTATGCCGCGGCGCAATGTGGACGGGCCAAAAAAATTCTTTTCATAATTCTTGGGCTTCCATACATCACCATTTTGCAATTTGTATTCAACGGGAGCATCGAGTAAAACCGAAGCAGGAGAATATCCGTTTTCAAGTGCAGCCGCATAAACGATGGGTTTGAATGACGAACCAGGTTGTCGGGTTGCTTGCACAGCACGGTTGAATTGGCTGCTGCCATAGGAGAACCCGCCCACCATGGCGAGCACGCGGCCCGTATGCGGATCCATCGCAACCATAGCCCCCTCAACATCGGGCAATTGCACCAGATGCCAAGTTTGCGGCTGCCCTGAAGGTGCCACATATACAATATCACCCACTTTCAAAACTTGATCGGCTGTTTTGATTTCCTTGCCAAGCTCGGTGCCATCAACATATTTGCGCGCCCAAGCCATAAGGCTCACAGGTATAGTGCCGATTTCACGCTCATCACCCAATTGGCCATTGGTCAAAAATTTTGGCTGTAAGCCGATTGAGGCTGCCTCGGCCGTCACCTCCGTCACAATTGCCGCCCGCCACGGGGCTGCATCTGCTGCCAAATGAATAGCGCCCAAGTATTTTGCCCAATCGCCACCCTGCATGTCGACATGCTCGATGGCGCCACGAAAGCCACGCTTGCGATCAAAACCAATCAATCCACGCGCTAAAGCTTGTCTGGCAAAAACTTGCATTTTCGGTTCGAGTGTTGTGTGAACTGAATAACCGCCTTTGTTCAAAGCGTCCTTGCCATACATCTGCACAAGGTCACGCCGTGCTTCTTCGGCAAAGCCTTCAGCCGAGAATAACTGAACACCAAAGGGGCGTGGATTGACTTTGAATGGTTTGGCCTGGGCGTCGTTCAGTTCCTGCTGTGTGATATATCCATTCTGGAACATCTGTTGCAGAACCCAATTGCGCCGAACCAGAGCGCGCTCTGGATATTTAAAAGGGTTGTAATTGTTTGGCCCCTTTGGAAGTGCCGCCATATATGCCATTTCCTCAAGGCTGAGTTGATCAAGTGGCTTACCAAAATAATTCAGTGAAGCTGCGGCAATGCCATAAGAGTTCAAGCCAAGGAAAATATCATTCAGATAAAGCTCAAGAATCTGATCTTTGGTGAATGAACCTTCGATGCGTTGAACAATAAGAGCTTCTTTCAACTTACGTGTCATCGTCTGCTCATTGCCAAGCAAAAAGTTTTTGGCAACCTGTTGGGTAATGGTTGATGCACCCACAATCTGCCCATGGCCAGTCAGTTTCACTTGCACATAACGGATCACAGCACTGGTGATTCCCTTCCAATCGAGACCATTGTGCTGATAGAAATTCTTATCCTCAGCCGACATGTATGCTTGTATCAATCGCTTTGGAACAGAATCGATAGGAACGAACAGGCGGCGCTCTTCGGCAAACTCAGCCAGCAACGAACCATCAGCGGCATGCATACGTGTCATGACTGGGGGTTCCCAAGAAGCTAGTTGTTTATAATCGGGCAGATCTTTCGACACGTCATAGATCACATATATGCCAGCCCCAGCGAGACCGACAAAGATCATGAACAATGCGCCAAACAACCAACCAAAAAATCTAAGCATGCCACCCTATCTAGTTATTTGTGCCGAAAACTGCTGTTCTAAAGCTTGGCGTTAGCATGATTCAGGCTTGTGCCAAACCCTCAAAAGAGATCGGCAATTAGGCTCGGATTGTGGCGAAGGCGCGGCGTTAGTTCGCTGATATTTTTGCTACAACTGGCCCAAAATAGTCATCCACCGCGTGCGCCATGGCTGACGCCATATTGCTGCGCCAATCTGCAGAGTTCAACAATGCTTCATCCTCCTTGCTGCTGAGGTAACCAAGTTCAACCAAAACTGAGGGGACATCAGGTGCCTTCAAAACAACAAATGCGGCAGAACGAACGGGTTTGCCCGTGAACCGCGCATAGGGCTGGAGTTGGGTCACTGCCTTTTTTGTAAAGTAGAGCGCCTGATTTTTTGACTCGCGCTGTGCCAAGTTTATCAAAATATCAGATACCGTTTTGGTTTGATTGCCAAGATCCATACCCGCAATAACATCTGCGCGGTTTTCCTTTTGCGCCAGCGCTTCGGCTTCAGCATCGGTTGCCTTGTCTGACACAGTATAGAGAGTTGTGCCGCGGACATCCGTTTCATCCACAGTATCAGCGTGAATTGCAATAAACAGATCGGCTTTATTATCACGGGCAATTTTGACGCGTTCATCAAGGCTTATGAAGGTGTCATTATCACGCGTCATGATAACTTTGTAGTTCGGTGAATTTTGCAGTGCGCCACGGAGAGCCAGCCCGTAAGCGAGAACAACGTCCTTCTCTTTTGTCCTTTTATGACTGAGCGCGCCCGGGTCAACGCCGCCATGGCCTGGGTCAATTACAATAATCTTGCGTTGGTCTGCCGCAGCTGTTGGCTCAGGAGGTGCGGGTGTTATGGCGGCGGTTTGCTCAGCCGAGCTTTCTTGGGGATGCTCCAATTCATAAGTGAGTTTGAAATTTTCGACTGTTGTCGGTAAAATTTCTACCATAATATGAGCTGGTTTTTTGCCCTTTGCAGGGACGACTTGCGATTTTCCGATCAAAACCGGGCCAGACACATCTAACACAATGCGCGATTTGCGTTCTTCAACCAAACCATAGCGAAATGAGCTGATCAATCCTCCAACTTTGCGCCCTGCACCGGGTGGCAGATCAAAGCTCGCATCAGCAATATCAATGATGACGCGATAAGGGCTCTTCACTGCGGTGGCGCTGAAACCTACAGATGAGCTGATATCTGCCTCGAAACGCGTTGATTGCATGGTTCCCATGACACGCGCTGCCGATATTATCACATCCTTAGCCTGCGCTGATACCCAAAAACCGCTTAGAAGTGCGGCCACAGCATATAGTCGAACTATCTTGAAAATTGTTTTACGCATTGAAATATATATATTTTCTGAATTTTTACTGCATCGGTTTTGAATTTCATACAGACGCTAAGGCGGCGTGGTTAACCCAAGGTTAGGATCAATCCATTTGAGCGACCCGTAATGTTATGTGTTGGTTGCCCTTGCAAAGTTGACTTATGACACCTACAAAGGGAGTGTCTTAATAGCAGACTCAAGTCTCAACTTGTGGCTGCAAAAGCAAAAGTTTCGTGTTGGTCAGGTGTCCGAGCTAGTTAGCTAGCCTGCCAGATGCGTTGATGAGAGAACCTCCCATGAGGTTCGAAAAGTCCGTTTCGGTGAAGGCACCAAGCGGCAAAGCGTTTAAACCGTTCGGCATTAGCCGAGCAAAAGGTCAACTTGGATATGTTCCACCCTGTCGCGCAATCTGCCCAACCCACAAACCAAATCGGTTTGTTGGCAGAACTCGCATGTTTACAGGGCGTGAATAGCATATCCGTTTATGCAGGTCGCCTTATGGGCTCATCTGGTTTCTCAAATTCGGACAGAAACCCAGGTCGAGCTCCGTTGCTTCCTGCCAAAAGGAATAAGAACCATGGGTTCGAAAATGTTAATCGATGCCAGCCAACCGGAAGAAACCCGGGTTGTGGTGGCCCGCGGTAACCGTCTCGAAGAATTTGATTTCGAAAGCGCTTCCCGCACTCCCCTCAAAGGAAACATCTATCTCGCCAAGGTAACTCGCGTCGAGCCATCGCTCCAAGCGGCTTTTGTGGATTATGGTGGAAATCGCCATGGGTTTTTGGCTTTTGCTGAAATTCATCCTGATTATTATCAAATCCCGATTGCTGACCGTATGGCGCTTATTGCTGAGCAGGAAGCGGAAGAAGCAGAACATGACGATGATGACGATGAAGAAGAGAACCTTCCTCCGATAGTCGATAATCAGCCGGATTCAAATTCTGAAGAAGGCCAGGAACATCATGACGAGCATGAACATTCGCACGATGCTGAGCCAATGGCGCTTGAACAAGCTCCTGAGCCAATGCATGTTTCTGAGCCAGTTTTAGAAACTGAAGAGCATATCATTGAAGAACATGGCGAGCACGAAGATCATGATGACGTAGCGCCGCCTGCCGCCCCACAAGGTGGTGAACTTGAAGTGGTTGAAGGTGATGCCGACAGCCAGAAGATTGAGACAATTGGCGAAGAAGATGCGATGGAAGAAGTTCCACAGCGTTCGCGCCGCCAACCCCGTCGTCGTTACAAAATTCAAGAAGTGATCAAGCGTCGCCAGATTTTATTGGTGCAGGTGGTAAAGGAAGAGCGTGGCAATAAAGGTGCTGCACTCACAACGTATATGTCATTGGCTGGTCGTTACTGTGTATTAATGCCAAACACTGCAAAGGGTGGCGGCATTTCGCGCAAGATCACAGATGCAAGTGATCGTCGCCGTTTGAAGGAAGTTGCCAAAGACGTTGAAGTGCCAAAAGGCATGGGCGTTATTGTGCGTACTGCTGGTGCACAGCGCACCCGCCCTGAGATCAAGCGCGATTTTGATTATCTGATGCGTCTTTGGGAATCAGTGCGTGAGCTAACGCTCAAATCCACTGCGCCTTGTGTCGTTTATGAAGAAGGCAATATCATCAAGCGTTCGATCCGCGATCTTTATACCAAGGATGTGGATGAAGTGATTGTGGAAGGCGATGCCGCCTACCGCGACGCCAAGGACTTCATGAAAATGTTGATGCCTTCACATGCAAAGAATGTGAAGCCATACAAAGAAGCGCGCCCTCTGTTTCAACGTTTCCAGGTTGAAAGCATTTTGGATGGTTTATTCTCCCCCTCGGTAACACTCCCATCAGGCGGCTATATCGTAATCAACCAAACCGAAGCTTTGGTTGCCATCGATATTAACTCCGGGAAAGCGACCCGAGAACACAATATTGAAGACACGGCGACCAAGACAAACTTGGAAGCTTGCGATGAAATTGCCCGCCAGCTTCGTTTGCGCGATTTGGCCGGGCTTGTGGTTATCGATTTCATCGACATGGAAGAAAACCGCAATAACCGTGCGGTTGAACGGCGCATGAAAGATGCGCTTAAAAATGACCGCGCCCGCATTCAAGTGGGCCGTATTTCGCATTTCGGCTTGCTCGAAATGTCGCGTCAACGTTTGCGACCTGGCCTTCTCGAAGGCACATTCCGCCCCTGCCCGCATTGCGAAGGCCGCGGCATTGTGCGTTCAATTCCGTCATGTGGTTTGGGTGTTTTGCGCAACATTGAAGAGTTCTTGCAAAAAGGTCGCCCTGAAAACTTAACAGTTAAGTGTGCGCGGGAAGTGGCTTTCTATCTGCTGAATGAAAAACGCGATAGCTTGCTGATCATTGAGCAGGCTTATGGCATTTCGATTTTCGTTCAACCGAGCGATGACGTAAAGGGACCGCAGGCTGTTATCGAGCGCGCGCAGGACCGCGAAAATATCAAGCGCCGCATTCCAGGTGCAGCGCCTGTACAAATGGATTCTGCGTTCTCGACCGAGCCAGAAATCGAAGAAGAAATTGTTGAAGATGAAATCACCGAAGAAGGTGAAGCTTCCGAACCTGTTGAAGTCTCAAACCGCAGCATTGAAGCATCTGAGGATGGTGACAAGCGCGATAATGGACGCAAGCGTCGTCGTCGCGGTCGCCGTGGTGGCAAGCGTGATGAACGCGGTGAAGTGAATGGCAATGTCACAGCTTCTGCCGATAGCGATGAAAACTCGCCAGGCGAGAATGGCCGCGAAGAAATTGACGACAGACCTTATGCAGAAGCACCGGAGGAAGCTGGTGCCAATGCTGAAGAAAATGTTGTCACAGAGCCTAAAGATGCTGGCGCTCCGAATGGGCGCAACAGAGAACGCGGTGGCCGCAAGCGTGGAAAATTTGGGCGAGATCGGGGCGGTCGTGACCGCAGCGAACGTGGTGAACGGCCTGCTGTTGCAGAAGGGGAGACACCAGTGGAACGTGCACCGCGTTTTGAAATGGCCCCTGCTCCAGCTCCAGTGATCATTAACATTCCGGAATTTGTGGCCGAACCTGAGGTGCGCAAGTGGCAACCCCCTGCGCCAACGGTCACTGCCGAAGCCGCTCCCCGCAAGGGTGGTTGGTGGAGCAAGCGCAGTTAGCAAATGACACGGCGAGCCTCAAACTCGCCGTATTTTAACTGGAAAAGTTAAGCCGTTCACGCGGCAGGATTTAATGCGCAGTTTCAGAAATATTTTGAGTATTAGCGTTTCGGCAGCTCTGTTGCTGCTCAGCGCAAACTTGCCAACGCGCGCCGCTGATAGTCCAAACTTGATCCGCGATGCCGAAATCGAAGGTCTCATGCGGCTTTACTCAAGGCCGATATTCAAGGCTGCAGGTATTAATCCTGATGCTGTCAAAGTTTATTTGATTGCCGATCCCCACATCAACGCCTTTGTCGCGGGCGGCCAGCGGATTTTTATCAACACGGGGTTGATCACTAGGTCAGATACGCCAAACCAAGTGATTGGTGTTTTGGCCCATGAGAGCGGGCATATTGCTGGTGGACATTTGGCTAAAATGAATAGCGCTATGGCCCAAGCCAGCACTGAGCAATTGGTTGGCATGCTGGTCGGCGTTGCCGCTATGGTTGGCGGCGTTGCTGCTGGTAATGGGGATGCGGCAAAAGCGGGTCAAGGCGTTATAATGGGTGCTCAAGGTTTGGGCCAACGCAGTTTTCTGTCTTATCAACGCGGCATGGAGTCAACGGCTGATGAATCCGCATTAAAATACTTGGCTGCATCAGGCCAGAGCGCCAAAGGCATGCTCACATTGTTCAGGGTATTGGCCAATGAATCTCTGGCTTCGACCAGCAGGGCCGACCCCTACCTTTTCTCGCATCCGATGCCGCTTGACCGCATTCGAACTTTGGAAGCGAAAGTTAAGGCATCACCCTATGTTGACAAGTTGGATGATCCAGCTCTGGTTTTGCGTCACAAACTGGCACAGGCGAAATTGTCGGGCTTCATGGATTCTGCGCAGACGGTTTTTCAACGCTTTCCGACTTCAGACACATCTCTGCCCGCGCGTTATGCACGGGGCATTGCCATGTTCCGGCGCGGTGATATTAAAAATGCCATTCCAGTTATAGACACGCTAACCGCTGAACTACCCCAAGACCCTTATTTTTGGGAACTTAAAGCGCAAGCTTATCTTGAGAATAGTCGCGCTGACGAAGGGCTGCCCTCAATTCGCAAAGCGCGTGCGCTGCTGCCTAATAATGCTTTGCTGATGGTTTTAGAGGCGCAAATCCTGTTGGGAACGGAGAATTCTTCGCATGCCGATGAAGCGCTGAATGTTTTGAGATTAGCAAAAAAAACCGAACGCGACATGCCGTCGATTTATAAGTTTCAGGGCCAAGCTTACGCGTTGAAAAAAGATCTGCCACGCGCTGAATTATCAGCTGCAAAATTTGCTTGGTTGACGGGTGACAAGAAATTGGCGATTGAAAAAGCAACAGCCGTGCAAAATTATTTTAAACACGGAACGCCGGAATGGCTTGAGGCCAATGATATTTTGACGTTCACGAGCAAGAAGTAATCAAATTGTCACATTGCTCGGTCTTTGGTATTGAATAGAGAATTAGAAGAGGAACTATTATGCGTCGAATCATTGGGTTTATTGCTGCTATCGGTTTTTTGATTGGGACTGTTTCGCCCGTTTTCGCCGAGGGCATTTCGCCTGCGCAAAAGATTGAGTTTGAAAAATTAGTGCATGACTACTTGCTTGAGCACCCGGAAATTTTGCGCGACATGTCTAATAAACTTGAAGCTAATGACAAGCTTGCAGCCGACACAGCGCGCAACACAACCCTGACAACCCAAGCCAAAGAGATTTTTCATAACCCGATTGATGCAGTTGTCGGCAATCCCAAAGGGGATGTAACAATTGTTGAATTCATGGATTACAATTGTGGCTGGTGCAAAAAGAGCGTTACTGAAATGCAGGCACTGGTCGCTAAGGATAAAAATGTTCGTGTGGTTATGAAAGAGTTTCCGATTTTTGGAGAGGGCTCAGAATATGCAGCGCGCGCGGCTTTGGCTTCGGTGAAGCAGGGCAAATATTGGGAGTTTCACCAAGCCATGTTTGCCTCTGAAGGCAAGATTACCACGGAAGTCGTTGACCAGATTGCTAAGGAGCACGGCTTAGATGTGGTCAAGATGAAAGTTGATATGAAGGCTGCCGAAATCGACGCAGCAATCAAGAAAAACCAAACCTTGGCGCAAGCCTTGGCATTGACTGGTACGCCTGGCTTTATCGTCGATGACAAGTTGATCCCCGGCTACACTGAGCTTGCCAATTTGCAATCCATGTTGGCCACAACGCGAGCTGCTGGCGGTTGCAAAGTTTGCTAAATCCACAGCTCTTAACACCACCTTTTAGAATCTAATTGGGGCGCGTATATAAGCCCTATGAAAAACGTTTATATTTTGAACGGCCCCAATCTGAACTTGCTCGGCACCCGCGAGCCTGAGATTTATGGAGCGGACACTTTGGCGGATGTGGAGACGCGCTGCGCCGCCAAAGCCTTGGCGCTGGGTCTCAGCATTGAGTTTCGCCAGACCAATCTCGAAGGCGAATTGGTAAACTGGATCCACGAAGCACGAGAAAAGGCGGCTGGTATTATTATTAATGCTGGGGCTTATACGCACACCTCGGTGGCCTTGCATGATGCCTTGAAAGCTGTCGGCCTTCCCGCCATTGAAGTTCATCTCAGCAATGTCTACAAGCGCGAAAGTTTTAGGCACCATAGCTATATTTCACCCGTGGCAGACGGCGTGATTTGCGGGTTTGGGGTGCAGAGTTACGAATTGGCGCTGGACGGCATGTCTGGCATATTGAATAAAAAGTGAAAGGGGTAACTATGCCCGCGAAGAAAAAAGCTGCGGCTCCTGTCGCAAAACCAAAGTCAGAATCCGGCGAACTGAGCTTGATCCGCAAACTGGCTGAGATTTTGAACGAGACGGGCCTGACGGAGATCGAGCTTGATCATAAGGGTGCTCGCGTTCGTGTCGCTAAATCAATGCAGCAGACGATGATGGTTGGAAGTTCGGTACCTCAAGCTGTTGCTCATCACGCCCTTGCCCCAATGGCTAGCGCAGCTGTCGCTCCAGTTGCTGCCGAAGTTTCGGGAACGCCTTTGAAGTCCCCGATGGTTGGTACAGCCTATCTTTCGTCAGCACCGGGCGCTGCTGAATTTGCACCACTGGGTTCGATGGTGAAAGAAGGTCAAACGGTTTTGATCATCGAAGCCATGAAGACGATGAACCAAATTGTTGCGCCAAAATCGGGCAAGGTT
>CAXTKN010000003.1:0-12785 GCA_964244805.1 uncultured Aestuariivirga sp. | reverse complement strand
AACATCGCGTCAATTGTTGCAGCGTGTGAAATTACAGGCGCTGAAGCCGTACATCCGGGTTACGGGTTTTTATCAGAGAACGCCAAATTCGCTGATATATTGACTGAGCATAAAATCAAATTCATCGGCCCATCAGCTGCAAATATCCGCACCATGGGCGATAAGATTGAAGCAAAGCGAACGGCCAAAGCGCTTGGCATTCCTGTTGTGCCCGGGTCCGAAGGCGGTGTTTCGGAATTGAGTGAGGCCAAAAAGGTCGGAAAGTCGATTGGCTATCCGGTGATTATTAAAGCAACCGCGGGCGGTGGCGGCCGCGGCATGAAGGTTGCCAATAACGAATCTGAATTGGAACTCGCAGTATCTACAGCCCAATCAGAAGCCAAAGCGGCTTTTGGCAATGGCGAAGTTTACATTGAAAAATATTTGCAAAAGCCGCGTCATATTGAAGTGCAGGTTTTGGGAGATGGTCAAGGTCGCGCCATTCATTTAGGCGAACGCGATTGTTCTTTGCAGCGCCGCCATCAGAAGGTTTGGGAAGAAGCGCATTCCCCTGCTCTCAATTCTGCGCAACGTGATGCAATTGGCAACCGCGTGGCCAAGGCCATGGCTGATCTCAATTACGAAGGCGTTGGCACGATTGAATTTCTTTATGAGGATGGCGAATTTTATTTCATTGAAATGAACACACGGCTTCAGGTTGAACACCCCGTCACGGAAATGATCACCGGGCTTGATCTTGTGCAAGAGCAAATCCGCATCGCTTCGGGTTCATCGCTGCAATACAAGCAGAGTGATATCACATTCTCGGGCCATGCCATTGAGTGCCGCATCAATGCTGAAAATGCGGCCACCTTTACACCCTCTCCCGGTCGTGTTGACGCTGTGCATTTTCCAGGTGGGCTTGGGGTGCGCATAGATTCGGCGTTGTATTCGGGTTACCGTATTCCACCTTATTATGATTCATTGATCGGTAAGTTGATTGTGTTTGGCAAAACCCGTACTGAATGTATGATGCGGCTCAAGCGTTCACTTTCTGAATTTGTGATTGAGGGCGTGGAAACCACCATCCCACTGTTCCAGCGTTTGTTGAATGAGCCTGATATTATTGACGGCAATTATGACATTCACTGGCTGGAAAAATTCCTCGCACGCACAGCTAAATGACAACGATTACGCCACAGGTTTTGCTTAAGGCTTATACTGCTGGTATTTTTCCAATGGCAGAAAGTGCGGATGATCCGTCGCTCTACTGGATTGAACCTGATGAGCGTGGTGTCATTCCGCTCGACAAATTTCATATTTCTACATCGCTGCGCAAGTCAGTGCGGCGCAAGAGTTTTGACGTTCGAGTTGATACGGCATTCGACCAAGTGATTAAAGCTTGTGCTGAAAAAACAGAAATGCGCGATGTGACGTGGATCAATCACCGGATTTTAAAACTTTATACGCAGCTTCACAAAATGGGCTGCTGTCATAGTGTTGAGAGCTGGCAGGACGGACAACTCGTTGGCGGGCTCTATGGTGTTCGCATTGGTGCTGTGTTTTTTGGTGAAAGCATGTTCTCGCGCGCGACCGATGCAAGCAAAGTTGCTCTGGTTCATTTGGTTGCGAGATTGAACGCAGGCGGCTTCAAATTGTTGGACGCTCAGTTTTTGAATTCACATCTGGCGCAGTTTGGAACTTATACCATTCCCAAAAAACAATATCGCCCGATTTTGGAGGAGGCTCTCGATGGGAATGGCGATTTTAGCGCGTTTAAATTGGATTCTGATCCCGAAGCTGTTTTGGGATGGGCGAATTTGTCTTCTACCGCGTAGCGGGAGAAGAAAGGGGCCTATCGAACGAAGTGAGATGGGATAGATGAGGGAGGTTCAGCGCATGAAGTCCCTCACCTCCCCCACGCTGCTTCACATCGCGGGGCCCCTTCCTACTCCCGCAAAGCGGGAGAGGACGAAGGCAAAATCAATCGGGCGCAGGTGTATCGGCTGGCTTGTCCGTCGTTTGAAGCGGGTCAACCTCAATTTCAACAGGCGGTGGCGGCGCATTGGGGTCTTTGCAGCCAACAAGCCACACATCAAGAACAGGATGTTCCAAACCGTTGAGGCCGGGGCTTTCTGCAAACATCCAGCCGGAAAATATGCGCTTCTTAGAATCGTCTTTTCGTATCTCATCAATCTCGACAAAAGCTGCTGTTTTGGGATCTTCGGTAATCGGGGTGGTGTTGCAGACCTCAGCTTTTATCACCAAATTGCTGAACTTAACGTCTTGCCCCACTTTTTCTTCAAAATTTTTGGTGATGCCCATAATTTTGTCAAGACCGGCAAAAACCGCCACAGGATTTTTAATGTCTTCGGCAACTGCAGACGTGGCACCGATCGAGATTGCCAAGCAAAACCAAACAAGTCGGTTCATTGTTTCGGCGCGTCCGGCGCCACGGGAGGACTAGCATCAGGTGTTGTTGGCTTTGACGTCTTCGAGAACATGGCTTGGCTGATCAGCGACCAAATATCGACTGCACCCTGAGTGTAACTGATGACGCTACCCTCCTTTAGTCTTTCGTCTGCGCCACCGGGCTCTAGCGAAACAAAATTTGCGCCAAGCAGTCCTTCGCTGGCAATTTTGGCCGATGTATCATCCGCTAAACTTATGTTCGGGCTGATCACCATTTCAACGCGCGCTTGAAACGATTTTGGATTCAGGCCTTGGCCCGTCACCGTGCCGATCTTTATTCCGGCGATGCGGACGTCGCTGCCGATAGCAACACCGCTGGCATTGTCGAACTCGGCCGATACATGATAGCCCGCAGAAGTCGTGCCACCGAGACCTGCTGTTTTATAAGCGTAAGTGAAAAAGCCGAGCGCCAGCGCTATGATAATTGCGCCCACCAAAGTTTCAACTGCTGATGATTTCATCGTCAAAACCTATTCTGGTTTCCAAGCTTGGTAATCGGGTGCCGCAACCAAAGGCTTCCCACCCATGGCAATAGAGCCCGGCGGATGATAGGCGGCAGCTGATCCTGTTAAATTTTCTTGGTGAGGCATTTGCCATTCACGCGCTGCATAACTTTCTTTTGTTGGCGGCGCGGCAACGCGGTGGTGCATCCAACCATGCCAACCAGGCGGAATTTGCGAGGCCTCTGAGTAGCCCGCATAGATCACCCAGCGACGCTCTGGAATGGAATCCGGCAGTGCTGATTTAGCGCGGTAATATTTGTTGCCCATATCATCTTGGCCAACGAATTCGCCCTTGCGCCACGTGTAAAAACGCGTGCCCCAAGTTTCACCATTCCACCACGTAAAGAATTGTTTCAAGATTTTCATGAGAACCTAAAGACTCTTAATTTCTGGCCGGAATATGACGGAACTCGCAGCACACGTCCAGCGCCAAAAGTGCCGCGCTGCTTATGATTTTGGCTTCATAATGACAACGGAAGAGCCGCCGACCTGTTTCTCGCCCAACACTTCGATCGAGGGGTCTGATTTTAAAGCAGTCTCGAATTGTTTGGCTTCTTCCACACTGGCTTGTTCGCCCATGGGCAACGCAAACATATTAAATTGAGAGTGTAAGGTTTCGTGGGTTAGGCTGACAAGGTAGACTCTTTGTGCACCCGGATCCTTTGCCACAACGTTGGATTGGAATGCACGCAAAGTCAGGCGCGCTGGCACTTTGTCTGAAATTGGCAAAACGGCCGTAAATTTTGCTTTGAGACCTTCATGGGTGGCTGGTCGTGGTGCCAAGGTATCTAATGGCGCATGTGGATCGAGGTAAAGTAAGCTGTCCCGCAGGGTCCAAATTCCAAAACTCTTGTAGTTTTGTTTCTCAACTGCGGCTTTCAGAGAGTCGATTGAACCAATCCACTGGACAATAAAGAGCTCTTTGGTCTTGCCCGCGATATCGATGCGCCGCGCGGGAAGTTTTGACCAGTTGGTGTTTGACCAATCGGCCAAAGAATAAGTGATCATTTTATCTTTAGGGGCATAGTTTAGCTCGCTGGCAGCAAAGTTTGTGTTGATGTGCAATCCGCCTGCAAAAAGGAATGCCACTGCTGAAACGGCGAGCATTCCAAAGGGCTTAATTCGTAAGTGATGCATTGTGGCGAGGGCCACACCGAAAATGCTCGTAAGGATAAGGGCTATAAGTAAGCCGCCGCCAACATCGCTGAACCAGTTTACCCCGAGATAAAGTCTCGTATAGGAAATGGCAATTACTATGATTGCAGCCGTAGCGGCAACAAGCGCTTGGGTCCAACGCGCCATTGTGTGACTGCATAAAACCGCGATGACGCCAAAGACTACGCCGGCAAGTAAAGCATGTTCACTTGGGAAGCGGAATGCTGAAGGCATGGGCAGCGCGGTTGGCGCTGTGAATGAAAAAGAGGCGAGAAGAACGATCAATCTTGCGATGACAAAAGTTACGACGACTGCGATGGCTGGTCGCCAAGCTTTTTGGAATGCGAGCCACGCTATCAAGGCAGCAGCCGTTATCCAAAGCACAATCTCGTCACCAAACATGGTGAGGCGTTCCATCAGTTCATCGCCCGGCGGTGAGCGGAGTTCGCTGAAAAGATTATTGAGCGTAAGATCAAAATTACCAACAGCGTGGCGCAAGAAGAGACCGGAGAGAATGTCGATCAACGCTATCACTGCCAACACGAGTCCGATGATCAACATCACGACCAGCATCGACTTTGGGTTTTCAGGTGCAATGGCTGATGCAAAGCGATGCATGATGGGATTGCTTCGACCATTGGCCCAATTTGCAATGTGGCCTTGAACCGCCAGTCGGTATGGCGTCAAGCTTGCTGCCAACACTCTGATCAACCAGCCAGCCACAGCTAGTACGACGAGTAGAATGAGCAGGACGAAAAGCAAGCGGCCACTTAATTCCCCGGCCAAACTCAGAGCTTGGCCCAGCAGAACGCCCGGTAAAACATGTGCAAAGCCCCAAACGATTCCTGACGAAACATTGACGGCGAGGAAGAAGAATTGGTTCATGCCGAACATACCTGCAATGCCCGGCACGACCGCTTTCACCCCTGGGACGAACCTGCCCAAGGCAATACTTTTTCCACCATTCTTTTTAAAAAATTCTTCGCCTTTGGCGACGAGATGGGGATAGCGGCTGAGCGGCCAAAAGGTTTTGAGCCGCTCGCCAAATAGCCTGCCTGCCCAATAAGACACTTGGTCACCAATGATGCAGCCCAAAATCGTTGCAACAATTACAGGCCAAAAGGGCAGTTTGCCCGCGCCTACCAAAGTGCCCGCCCCCACCAGCACTGCGGTTGATGGAACAAAAAGACCGATCACCAATAGCGCTTCGCCAAAGGCTATCAAGAAAATGATGATCAAAGCCCAGTCGGGGTGCTGCGCGAAATAATCGAGATAGGGCTGGATTTGATCCATAGGGCTCGTTTCGGTTTTTTTGTCCACCTTATTTAGGCGGTATTTTCTGAAATAAAATAGGACGATAGCTGAATAGTTGTTAAGTCATGTATAAATCAATTGTTGAAGAACGAAAATGGCAACGGCATGACTTTTTACGGTGTATTAATTTTGTTGTCGGCGGGATTTTTTGGGGGGCTGGCCAATTCAATCGCAGGGGGTGCGTCTCTCGTTACATTTCCGGCGCTGTTGGCGATCGGGTTGCCGCCGATCATTGCAAACGCTTCGAACACCTTTGCTTTGCTGCCTGCCAATTTATTGGGTGCTTACGGCGACCGCGCGAAGCTGCCGAAACGTGATGGATGGTTTTGGGGCGGATTGCTCATTGCGCTGCTTGGCGGAACTATTGGTGCTGTCTTACTGTTGGTTTCAAGTGATCGATTCTTCTCGATGATCGTTCCAGCATTGATTGGTGTTGCCACTATGATATTTGCTTTTGGCAAAAATATTCAAAGGTGGCTGGCTGGCCTATTGGGTGGTGCGGACAATCCGCTGCTGCGAAATATATTATTGGTTCCAACTTCGATCTATGGCGGATATTTTGGTGCTGGTGTGGGCGTGATGTTTATGGCGCTGTTTGGGGCGACCAGTTCACTTGATGTGCGACAGGCCAATGCCAATAAAAATGTTCTGGGGTTTTTAACAAATATTGCTGCTGTGGTAATTTTTGTTTGGCGGGGTGTGATTGATTGGCCTGTCGCACTAACGATGTTTCCGGCCACGGCATGCGGTGGGATCGCTGGCGCTCAACTGATAAAAATCGTGCCCGCTTTTTTTGTGCGGGCGACGATTATTACGATTGGGTGTGTGATGACTGCTATCTACGCCTATCGTTATTGGCTGTAGGCGACAGCAATTTCTGCGGCAAGTTTGGCATTGTTTTTTACAAGAGCAATATTTGCAACGAGTGATCGGCCTTGGGTGATTTCTGCCAAGCGCTTGAGCAGGAATGGCGTTACGTTTTTGCCGATGATGTTTTGAGCTTTGGCTTCTGCGATAGCGGCTTCAATTGTTGGGGCGATTTCGGCGGATGGGATTTCAGCTTCGAACGGAATGGGGTTGGCGACGACAATACCGCCTTTTAAATCCATGGCCCATTTGGCATTCATCAACGCGGCAATTTCTTTTGGCGCGTCGCAACGCATGGGAACTTTGTGGCCGCTGCTGCGGGAATAAAATGCCGGGAAATCATCAGTGCCAAAACCGACTACTGGAACGCCGAAGGTTTCTAAAGTTTCAAGTGTGAGTGCCAAATCGAGGATGGCTTTGGCACCTGCTGTGACGACGGCAACGTTGGACTGAGAGAACTCAATGAGGTCGGCTGAAATGTCGAAATTCGTTTCTGCACCTCGATGAGCACCGCCGATTCCGCCTGTGGCAAAAGTGTGAATTCCGGCCATGGCAGCTAACCTCATGGTGGAGGCGACTGTGGTGGCACCGGTCATTTGGCGGGCTACGACGAAGGGGAGATCGCGGGTGGATACTTTGATGATTGAGAGGCCGGTTTTCGCAAAGTGCTCGAGTTCGGCGGTTGAGAGGCCAGCGCGGAGTTCGCCGTCGATCACTGCTATCGTCGCTGGGATTGCACCGTTATCGCGGATGATCTGTTCGACTTCTTGGGCCATTTCTAAATTTTGAGGGAATGGCATGCCGTGGGCGATGATGGTGGATTCAAGGGCCACTATTGGTTTGTTTTGGGCGAGCGCAGATTTTAGTTCTTCGGTGAGTTTTATCATTTCAGTCTAACGTTGATGAGGGGCTGGCGATGACTTTGGCTGCCATCATTTGCCCGATCTCAGCAGCTTTTGCGAGGGGGAGATTTATGAGGAGACCCGAGATCAACCCTGCTGTGGCGGCATCACCAGCACCTGTGACATCGACAACGATTTTGGCCTGGCTTGGGATGTGGGTGATTTCTTCGCCATCTGAAATATAAGCGCCCTGCTCTCCGGCGTGGATGACGATGTTTTGCAGGCCCAATGTATGGAGGGCTTTTATCGCGCTTGGAATATCACGGGTTCCGACAAGGGATTCGATTTGATCGAGATTCGGGGTGGCCAAATAGATTTTGTGATTGGCCAACAGATTGCGGAGTTTTTGTGATTTTGCGACGGAAACCGGCTCGATGATGAGATGACCGGATGTTAAAACTGCGAGTTCTTTCAATGTTTCTTCAGACAAGTTGCAATCCAAAATAATATGCTTGTTTGCCATAATTAGGTCTTTATTCTTTGCTATTGTTTCTGGAGTTAACAAGGAAAGAAGGCCCATGTCTGAGACTGCAGTTATCAATTCTCCCTTTTCGTCTAGCACTGCAACATATGATCCCGTTGCGTGGTTCGTGCGGATGATGTGGCTGGTGTTGACACCAGCTTTTTGGGTTTCTTTGATTAGCATTTCGCCGAAAGTATCATTGCCAATGACGCTGAGCAAAGTTGTTTCGACATTCAGCTTTGCCAAATTATGCGCGATGTTTCGTGCGACACCTCCGGCCTTTATGGTGACCGCGCCCGGATTGGACGTGCGCGGAATATGGGCTGCGCTGGTTTTGGCTTTCACATCCACATTGGCACCACCTATGACCAGCACATCACTCATTTTAAAAATCCGTTTTTACACCGCCCTCGGCTTTGCGGCGATCAACAAACTCATTCAGCTCGTCAAGGATCGCCGGATCCATAAAGGGTTGTTGGTATTCGTCGAGCGCTTGTTTGTAAACGTGGTTGGCGCGTTGCATGGCTTCGGGTTTGCCAGCGGCAGCCCATTGTTGGTTGTTGCGCCAATCGGAGATGATGGGTTGGTAAAAAGCGTTGCTGTATCTGGCAAGCGTGTGTTGCGCGCCAAAGAAATGACCGCCAGGGCCGACCTCACGTATTGCTTCGACGCCAAGCGCATCTTCAGTGGTTTCAAGGGGTTGCAGAAATTCCATGATCATTTGAATCAAGTCAACGTCCAGCACAAATTTCTCAAAGCCTGCGACAAGCCCGCCTTCCAACCAGCCGGCACCATGCATGATGAAGTTGCCGCCGCCCATAGTCAAAGCCCAGAGGCTGAACACGCTTTCATAGGCCGCTTGCGCGTCCATTGTGTTGGCAGCGCAGGTGTTGGACGTGCGGTAAGGCAATTTATAGCGCCTGGCCAATTGGCCGCCGACCATGACCGCCTTCATGTATTCCGGTGTGCCGAAGGCGGGAGCACCTGATTTCATATCCACATTTGAAGTGAAGCCGCCATAGATGACTGGTGCGCCCTTCTTAACCAACTGCGTGAATGCAAGACCCGCCATGGCTTCGGCGTTTTGTTCAACAAGAGCGCCTGCCATTGTGACCGGAGCCATAGCACCAGCCAGCGTGAATGGCGTGATGCAAACCGATTGGCCGCGCGACGACATTTCCATGATGCCGTTCAACATGTAGGCATCGAGCTTTAACGGCGAGTTGGTATTGATGATCGTGGTGAGCGTGGGTTCAGCTTCGAATTGTTCTTGGCTGATGCCACGCGCGATGCGGGCGATTTCGAGAGCATCGCGGACACGGTGAGAGCCTAAACAATAAGCCGTCATCGGTTTATCCATAAGCGTTGCCATGTCACGCAACGCATCGAGATGACGAATGCCTGCGTGGATGTCGACTGGTTCAACGGGGTAGCCCGCGCTGAAACCGATGGCATTAAAATGCTGGCCGAGCTTCAGGAATTTGCGGTAGTCGGCTTGGTTTCCGGTGCGTCGGCCGCCTTCCATATCATAGCAACTTGGCGGGCTGCCCACTGTGCCGAAAACCATATTATCGCCGCCAATGCGGGTGCTATTTTCAGGGTTGCGAGCGTGGAGTGTGAATTCGGATGGAGCGTAAGACAAATATTCTTCGATGAAGGCGGATTCGAATCTCACGCGTTCGCCTTCAATTTTTACACCCCCTGTTTTGCGCAGAAGTTCGAGGGCATCAGGATACAAAAAGTCCATGCCGATTTCATTCAAGACTTTGAGTGATGCTTGATGGATTGATTCAATTTCGTCGGTTGATAGAATGTTTGTTGGTGGGAATTTGCGTTTAATTTGACGACGCGAAAGTTGGGGAATGATTGCTCCACCACCTGCACCCGGGTTGGCGCGTGCGCCGCCACGGCGACCACGGCGGGTTTCGATTGAGCTGGTTACTTCTTCCGTCATTTCTTATCGTCCTTTAAGAGTTCAAGGGCTG
This sequence comes from uncultured Aestuariivirga sp., assembly GCA_964244805.1. Classification (GTDB taxonomy): domain Bacteria; phylum Pseudomonadota; class Alphaproteobacteria; order Rhizobiales; family Aestuariivirgaceae; genus Aestuariivirga. The sequence goes on along the minus strand of CAXTKN010000003.1, from coordinate 3,145 downwards.
GATCGGCGGCCACTTGTTTGACCAACCAATCCTCAAATCGTTTGATTTTGTTTTTGTTTTTGTTTTCTGATGAACAGGCAAAATACCAATTGTGTTTATGGGGCACACGCAGGGTGAAAGGTTGTTGCAGACGGCCCAATTTTATTTCTTCTGAAGCAAAGGGGCCGATGGTCATGGCGAGACCCCTGCCCTCGATTGCCGCTTCTTGGGCGAGGATATATGAATCTACCGACAGGCGATTGGCTGGCTTTACTGTTTTCACACCTGCTGCTTCTAGCCAGATTTGCCAATCTTCCTCAGCGGTATAAACATCTATCAGCTTGTGTTTTTTAATGTCGTCCATAGTCTTCAGCTTTATCGAGGGCGCGCAAACTGGTGAGAGGTAGGATTTGAACAATGGACGGTAATAATGCCCCGGCAATTTATTGCGGGCGAGGATGAGGCCCACGTCAACATTGCGCTCGTCAAAATCCCAATCGAAATATGATGTCGAGAGACGCACTCTGACATCGGGATATTTGCGTTCGAAGTCATGCAGGCGCGGGATCAGCCATTTGAGCGCAACTGTGACGTAAACTTGGATGGTGAGTTCATTATCAGTGTTGGATGGGCGAAGCGCTTTGGTTTGGGCTTCGATCTGGTCGAAGGCATCGCGGACCGTTGGGTAATAGGTTTGTCCCAACTGGGTGAGTTCGGCTTTTCTGGCATCGCGGCGGAAGAGTTGGATGTCGAGCCTATCTTCCAGCAGTTTGATTTGATGGCTAACGGCAGAGCGGGTTATACCCAGTTCACCTGCCGCCATGCGGAAGGAACCGAGGCGGGCTGCGGCTTCAAAGGCGGTTAAAGCACGAAGGGGTGGCAGGTCTCGTCTAGCCAAGTGGATTCACCAATCAAATGTTATTGTGCTTGTAACATATGTGTTTTGTCGCGGTTAGACAGTCTGACTGCGACATGGTGGTGATTTTTTCTCACGGTGTTGGAGTGGATTTTGAGGGCAATTTGACTTTGTCGCATAATGTGTTACAGTGAAACATGATTGTTTCATTCAGGTCAAAGGCACTTGCGGATCTATGGCGACAGGGACACACGTCAAAGATTGATGGACGAATGCATGCTCGGATTTTGAGACGTCTTGATGCCTTGAATGCCGCCACAAAAATAGAGATTTTGAATGTTCCTGGGTTTGACTTTCACTCGTTACGCGGTTTTTCTCCCACGCGATACACGATCCATGTCAACGGACCATGGTGCATTACTTTTTGCTTTTTAGAAGGCGAAGCGACTGAAATAGATTTTGAGCAATATCACTGAGGAATTGGATCATGACTTTATATTCAGCAAAACGCGAGATTGATCGCCCGCCCACACATCCCGGCGCGGTTTTGCGTGACGATGTCCTTCCGGCTTTGAACATGCCGGTGAGTACGGCTGCAACGCAGCTTGGTGTTAGCCGTGCGATGTTGCACAGGATTTTGTCGGGTACGCATGGTGTTTCACCCAATATGGCTTTGCGGCTTGGAAAATTTTGCGGCAATGGGCCAGAGCTTTGGTTGAATATGCAACGCGCGCATGATCTTTGGCACGCGGAACGTGAAATGCGGGCGGAGTTGGCGAAAATTCCAACGCATCGCGCGGCGTGATTGGATGGCTAGATCAGATTGCATATTCTGCTCTATTGCAACAAAGACTTCATTTGCGCGGGTGGTTTTTGAGACCGACGATGTGATTTGTTTTTTTCCGCTTGAACCAGAAATGTTGGGACACACGCTAATTGTGAGCAAACAACATTACCACCATGTTGGCGATGTGCCGCCTGAGTTTGGTAGAAGTGTTTTTGCTGCGTCGCAGGCGCTATCAAACCATTACAAGAAAGCGCTTGGAACTGCGGAGTTCAATCTGATGAGTGCCAATGGCGAGAAGGCAGAACAATCGGTTCAGCATCTTCATTTTCATTATTTGCCGCGATTTGGTGATGAGGAATTTTCAACTTGGCCGTTGTTGCCACCGTTTAAGACTGACCTTGATGACTTGGTTTTGAAACTCCGCGTTTCTGATTGAGAGTTAGTTTTTTTCACGGTGTGGGTTTGATTTTGGGGACTTTGCGAATGGCTGGCATTGGAGCATGTTATAGGCAAAGAGGCCCTCATCCCCCTTCGGGACCTTCTCCCATTCCGCTTCGCGAAACGGGCGAAGGGTAATTATTGCAAGGACAGAATATGACTTTAGTTGATGATCTTTCAAAACGGCGTGGTGGGCGTGAGGCTCGCAAAGCTTTGCGCTCGCGCGTTGTGCCGATGTCGGAGGCTGCGGTTAGGCCAGGGATGACGGGCGGGCAGTATAAGCCGCTGAAAGATGCGGATATGCAGCGCATTCATGAGACGGCTTTGAAGCTGTTGGAGACTGTGGGGTTAGGCACGCCAATTCCTTCATGTGTCGAGGCTGTGACAGCGCGGGGCGGGTTTATCAATGATCGCGGGCGCTTGTGTATTCCGCGTTCGCTAGTGGAAGATATTTTAGCGTCTTGTGCTCGAAATTTTGTTCTTTGCGCGCGCGACCCTCAGCATGATATGTATCCATCAGGTAACAAGGTCTATTTTGGCACAGCGGGGGCTGCTGTGCATGTGGCCGAGATTGAGACCAACTCTTACCGCGAGTCTTATCTGGCTGATCTGTATGACGCGGCGCGGATTGTTGATACGTGTGAGCACATTCACTTTTTTCAACGCTGCTTGACAGCGCGGGACATGCTGAATGGGCATGATCTGGATATCAACACGCTTTATGCTTCTCTTGCGGGCACCAATAAACATGTGGGCACCAGCATGGTTGAGCCTGATCATGTGGATGAGTGTTTGCAGATTTTGCATTATGTGGCGGGTGGGGAAAAGAAGTGGCGCGAGCGGCCATTTGTTTCGCAATCAAATTGCTTTGTGGTGCCGCCTTTGAAATTTGCTGAAGATGCTTGCCGTTGCCTTGAAGTAGCGGCGCGGGGCGGCATGCCTGTTTTGTTGCTTTCAGCGGCTCAGGCGGGGGCCACTTCGCCTGCGGCACTCGCAGGGACAGTTGTGCAGGCTGTGGCCGAATGCTTGGCTGGCTTGGTGTACATCAACTGCGTGGTGCCAGGCGCTATTGCCATTTGGGGGCC
>CAXTKN010000002.1:0-38559 GCA_964244805.1 uncultured Aestuariivirga sp. | reverse complement strand
GAAAAATGGTGCCGGTTGCAAGATTCGAACTCGCGACCCCCTGATTACAAATCAGCCATGCGCAATAATGCGCATCAATGTTTTCAATATGTTAACGAAAAAATTGCCTTTTAACTCAGGCCAATAAATGACGATGAATGTCATCACGTCTAACGGATATGCAAAGCAGCAAAGCAGTTTACCGAGGCATACCCTTCAGCTCACGTGCATCGCGGTCTTTTTGAATGGCAAGATAAGAGTTTAAATCACGCAATTGCTCGCTGAAATCCTTGATCGCATCATTGAGGCCACCAAGAGTTTTATTGGTTTCATTGACCACAAGCTCTTGCTTCAGCAATTGGTCATGCTGGAGCAAATCGCTGATCTCAACTTTCTCGATCCGCGAAGCCAGGGCGGCTATGGGTTGCGATATCGTGAAGAAATATAACACTGAGACAATGGGCAAGCCCACAGCCATCATCAAGCGCGAAGCGACCGTGAGAACCACACTGTCCGTCAAAGATTTCATCACATTGTTCGATGTCATTTTTTTGCCCCCGAAAGATATTCAGCCAATAATCCACCAGCCACTGCACCGGCTTTTTCTGCAACCGATTGCGCAGCAGGCACAGCGACCTTCATTTCAACCTTGCACCCCACGCACACCACAAAGCCGCTCATGCCCACAGGAATGTGGGCACATCCTGAAAGCATGAGAAGCGATATGATGGCGAGAATGCGCATCAGACTTTAGGAACAGTCAGTGGGCCTTTAGCTGTGAAGCGGCCCCATGTTGCCAACATCAAACCACCCCAGACCAAAGCATCATTAATTAAGGCTTGCGAAGCATTGACAAGGCCTGCCGTGTCAGTGGGGGCAATTTCATGGCCTAAAGCTTTGCTCACAGCAGGGATTGCCATAGCAACGACACCCCACAGTGTTTTGGATTGTAGAATTCCCTTAATATCCATATTCACTTTTCCTTATATGAAACTGCAAGCCGTGCAGCGCGGGTTAACCAACTCTTGCCCACTGAAAATGCATCGGATCATTCGACAAATTAACAGCGCCTTGATCTGTGAAGCACTTCACAACCTTTGGAGCGAAAAACTTTTTAGAATGAAGAGGCCGATTAGCCCCATCAAAATCAAGCGCAATGCCATAAGCATGCATGGACAGGTGATTACTTTCTCTCATCAAGCGATATTCATAACCGCCTGAATAATTGCTGATCCCCCATGCCTTCAACACGTTTGGATTTTGTCCAGAGGTCAGCCACAGTGAGGTGAAACTTGATTTTACTGGCACTGCGATTTTTTTATGAACCCTCACGCGGGTTACAGGCCGCCCATCAAAGGTCATCCCAAAACCAACAGGCAATGGCACCCAAACAAGATTGTTCTTTTCCCAAACGGGATTAGCATGCGCATTCTTGCCACGTGGGTTGCCGTAGAAAACATCACATCCAGATTGAAGGGGCCAAGTTTGCATCATGTTCTCCAATTTGCGCCATCAGAAAAAACAAGGCCTTTGACCGCACCACCACCTGCTGCAACGGCACGATAGGTTGGCGCGGTTAAATCATTCACATAAGCCAAGATACCTTCACCCGCTGCGGCTGCGGTTCCGAGGCTGGCCAACGTAACGCCGACACCAAAATTTACTTGTTTGGTTGTGATCGTTTTGAAGCGCTGAGCCAATGTCCCCAAACTATGAGTGTCATTTTCGGCGGGCTCGATTAAACGCAAGCCCGTTAGATCATTCAGCACCAAGCCTAGCTTACCATAAAAAACATTGGCCCGCATTTCATTGACAGACCACTCAGACTTTCCAAGCACACGCTGCGTAAAAGGATCAGCAATGCTCGTTCCAAAACTAATTTCAGAAGTCGGCAACGATGGTGCGTACGTATATGCAAAATTCTCTAAACGATATGAATACTTAAATGGTATGCCCCCATTAGGAACATAATTTCTCACACGGTATTCAAAAACTTCATGATCTTCGAGTAAAACATTACCACTGAATTTCGATAGAACTGTAGCCTCAAATGTATTGCCAATAGAATGGATAAAGGCCTGACCACCAGTCGTCTTAAATGCTACAGCTAAATTTGAAGTGGAATTTGAGCCACGAATACGGCATCCAGTAACAATCGCTATGGCATTAATCGCTTCAACCGCAACCGCCGTTCCCTCGAGGAATGAACCACTGATGGTGACTGGCCCAGCGGCACGTCCCGATATACCTGTCCCATCAATAACAATGCACTTTGTATTTACTAAATCTGGCGCAGTTTCACCGTCTTCAAAATCCACGCCGGAAATACTCATAGGCCCAGTAGCATAGGCAACAAGCTTAGTGATACATTTCTCGATGAAAGCGCCACTTAAATCAATGCCATTATTATCACCAACTAATACTATGCCAGCAGGTGGCGTGTCTGCTCCACCATAACCAACAAAACCCTTAAGGCTGATCCCGTTTGAACCTTCTCCAAGCTTTAAAAAGGCTTGACGACACGATGTGACTTTTGCGGGGATAGAGCCACCCCAGCAAAAATATTTCATCCAAATTCCCGTGCTTAAAAATGCATCTACGCGACACTCAAATTTATACCGCGTCAGCCCCTCACAAATAATGGCATTATCAAGCCCATAGCCGCCATAGAAATTAATACCTTCACCGATAAATATATTTTCCCAGCCAAAATTTGTAGGATCATCAGCATAAACACCATTATTGAAGTATGCAAAACAGCTGTAGGTTTGAATAACAGCGTGGTCTCCATAACTAGGAAACGTCACATCAGCCACATAAGCTGCATGTTTGGTGAATATGGCGCGCCCCGTCAGGCGCACATTGGCTCGCATTTTGAACGGCCCTTTGAGTGGCCAGCCAGCCGAGCTTTGGCAATCTATATCACCGCCGCCTTTGGAGTTTACAAACTCATAGGCGGCATTCATAGCCGGACGCCAATCTCCTCCACCATCATAAAATGCAGCTGGATCAATTTTTCGGCCGCTGTTTTCAAAGGCCATTTCAAACCAAGAACCATCGGCAGATTGAACATGCCATAACTTGACTGGAACAGGGGCAGCATTAAGTTTTTTATAGTTGGCCGGGCCAATACCTTCGGTCACATTGCCTCTAACTAATATGATAGTCCCAACTGGCAGGCTTGCAACATTCGCAGCAATCAAAGCATTGCGTGTTGCAAATGAACTTGAAGCATATAACTGACTGTACAAAAAAGGGCCAGCCCAAGTAGCAGCTATTGCGGTTTCCCGCATGTAGAAGACCAATGGTCGACTATCAATATCTAAATAAGTAAATCCTGCACTTTTGGTGTCATAAGCGACCCGTCCAATTAATGTTCCTTTGGCATCAACATTGCCGCCAACAAATTCAGAATATGAATAAGAAGTAGGATTGCCATCACTGTCAAAACCAGAGATCGAACTGGCAGAATTATTTGATGGCAGACCTTGGTTAATATCTGATATTTGCCGGGCCAAATCATCCAAAGCGGTTTCGACTTTGGGGAAAGATTGGTTAGCCAACTGGCTGAGCGCTACCTCTTGGCGCGGCTGCGTTTTGCGGCGCACTCTTAGTTTTCCAGCCACCAAAACAGGGAGCACTGTGCTGAGATTTGCAACACCAGCCAAACTATTACCCGCAATTGAATAATGTGTGCCCGCCACCAGCAAAGTTGAAACCCCGCCAGTTGGCGTATAGGTCACGATTAAATCGGAAAGTTGTTTGAAAATTAAATTCGTCAATGGGAATGAAACAATCACACCATCCGTTACGAAATCCAATTTATTAACAATCGGCGCTGAAAGCGTCATGGTGCGGCAAGGCTCTTTCAAGCCCAAACCATCCTATCCGCACGGTCACAGCGCTAATGGGCGTTTTGGTGATTTGTCAAGATCAGTTTGGAATAGCCAAAACACCCGGTGCCACAGCAGGAGCAGAGGAAGCCGGAGGAGCAACTTTTGCCACAGGCTGTTTTTTTGCAGCATTTTTAGCAGCACGGCGTTTTCGCGCGGCTTCATTACGGTGATCTTTCATGGCTTGCTCAGTTTGCGCCTGAATATCAACCGTGTTCTGTCCGGTCGGATCAACCCCGTAACGCCGCCCCTTGGCAGCAGCCTTACCTTCATCAACCGACCGAAATGCATTCATGAAATCTGGCATGCGCTGTGGGACTAAGCCGCCTCCGGGCTTTCCCCAGAAATCAGCGCCTTGTTGGCTATTCCAAGATGAACGTTGCGCCGCGAAACTTTTTTCGGCATTCGGATCAAGCCAGCGCTGCAAATTGTCAGCCATGGCCCGCCGCCAAATATATTTGGTGTACCAAAGCGAGCTTCCAAGCGGCATATAACGCCCCGCATAATTTGCAGCATCACGCCCCACCGTCAATTTACTTGCATCTGCCAGCGCACCGCCTGAAACTTTATCAGCACCGGCCACCAACAAACGCCGCGCTAGATCAGCCGTGTCTCCAATAAATCCGGTTGTCGGCCCCGTCAGAGAATTTACAAAGCCATGGCCATTGCGATCAACACTGGAAAAAAGATAATCACCGAAAATCCCAAGGCCACCGCCTTGCAAAGCAGCAGCCAACCAGAATTTTTTATCAGCCATCGGGCGCGGATCACGGCCAATAGCCATATCCTTTAATTGCACAGCCAGTGCACCCATGAGCGTTGTACCGATTGTCAGATTGGCACCATATTTCAATTTATTCCAAGCCCCCGGCGTTTCGATCATCCGCGCCATATGTGTATGCGCCATAGTGACAGCGAAGTTTTTATACATGCCACCCGAACGCATCATCTCGCCGGCAAAAGAGCCTGGACGCGCATCACCAAGTAAAAAAGATTTTCCGAGTAATGAAGCTGAAGGAATAGCAAATTCAGTTTCCGAATGGACCATATTCAAATATTTTGAAGCAATCTTGTCAGCGGTTTTCGGATCAATATCTTGCCGTTGCAAAATATCATCAGGGCGCAAATATCCGCCTTTGGTGGGCTCATAAATTTGGGTCGAACGCATCACATCCCATTCAGCCGGTGAAATGTCATAACGCTTCAAAGCATTCTGCAATGGCTTATTGAGTTGATCGAGCGGCAAATGAACTTGGTCAGCCAAGTGCCCCATGAACTCCATGCCAAACGCCCATCGCCCCGCTTGCGTATGAGCTGAAAGCCCAGACACGCGCAAGGTGGCATCCGACAAGCGCTTCATGATTTCCCCACTCATTACTTCGCCAGTAAAGCGCATTTGCGAGCTGGCTACATGCGTCCATTCTTCAGCAATGAGGCCCAACCGAATAGCCAATTTGCGGTCAGCCACATTGGCAGGGTTCAGCAGCGAGAGATAACGCCCCATCATCTTTGTTGTGGAAAGCCCATTAAACTGCGCTGTCACATGAGTGAAGCCCAAATCGGTGAGCGCAGAAATAACCGCCGAACCCAATTGCGCCGAAACCAAGAATTGCCGCGTTGACGAAAAAAACCGCCCTACTTTACCGTTCACAGGACTTGCCGCTTCACCAATGAAATGGCGATAGAGCGTATCGAGCTGAGCGCCTTTTGATTTCGCAATGTTCAAGGCATCAAGGGTTCCGTTTGTCTCCACATCTTTCAAATTGCGTTCAGCCATAAACCGAATGGTGGCTTGCGGGTTTGCCCCCAAAGCTCGCATTGCGCCAATCTCACGCGCCATACCGTCAATATGGCCAATCATCGTGCCAAAAATATCATCATCTCCAAAACGTTGATGATAAGCCAGCCAATCACCAGCCGTTGCAAAATGCAACACGCGGCTTTCTTGGTGGCGCATCGCAACCGAAGTTCCAAATCCATTGCCGCTTGGTTGCCGTGCATCCCAGCCTTCCGAGCGGATCGTATCGTAAACATTCTTTAAAACATCACGCAGCCGCGCATCGCTCAAAGGTTTTCCCGTGCCATTTTCCAACATCTGCTCACGGTCAAGTTTTGGTGCAATAAAATCATGCCACTGCTGAAATGCCGGTTCACGACCACCAAGATCATTTTCCAGTTTGCGAATTTCGTTAAAGCTATGGCTTTGTGGCAAATCCCAATTCTTGCGGTGCGGAATAGCGCCGCCGACCGCATTATACATCTTGCGCAACATCTCTGCCGTGTTCTGCCATGCATGGGCCATTTGCTTTGCGGCAATATCACCAGTCGCTTCACCCTTGATTTCTTTCAGCACATTCACGAGCTGCGCTTTGTTACGAGCAAAGCCACCGGGGCCAGAGTGAAACTTTTTCAAAAAATTATCCATGGACTGGAAGGCATAACCCTTGACAACTTCGGCCTCTTGCCGCGCACCCTTGAATTTCAGATTTCCTGAACCCACGCTGTCAACCAAATTTCGCAAAAGCGAAGAACTATCCTTTAAACCCTTTTGCGCTTTAGTTTCATCCATGGCGCGAGATACGCGGTCTAAATCCAGCATGCCCATGAGGGTGGCTCGTCTGCGAATAGCCGCATTATATTTTGCCATTTCCAAAGCGTCGATATTGGCTTGAGATTTTGCCCCATAAGGACCCAGCGCATCGAAATTCTGCGCTTCAATCTTTTGAATTTCGCGGATCAAGTCATCGGCTCGCGCCGCATCCAACATGCCAGCAGCGACACCCCGCTTGATGCAATCCACACCCTTGCCACGATTTGGAGCATCAGTCATTGCAAGCACACCTTCACAGCATCGAGAAATTCTTTATCACGGTCGAGATCAGCAAACAGATCATCGGCATTTTTAAAGCGGCCATCCGTCAAAGGTTGCACATCAATCTTGGAACCATCGGCAAGCTTGGCTTTTAAATCAGCTTCCAGCCCGTCCAATTCAGAATGCCATTCAGGGCTATGCGGTTCTGGTACATTTTCAGTCAGCCGGTTAACCGGCCCCGTGGGTGAAAGATTTGGAGTGCGATCAGGAAGCGGATCAGGCGCTATTGGCTCTGGCGCTCCAAACTGGCTTTTGCCGCTGCCAAGCCCCATGCTATGTTCGTCTTTAGCCGCTGCTCGGACATCTCCAAGAAATCTTTCGATTGCGCCAGACTTTGACTTGCCTTCGGCAATGTCTTTGGCGGCTTGGGCGAGTGCGTCTCCAATTGGCCCTTTTCGTCTGGCAAGTCGTTGGAGGTTTTGAAGGATGAGTTCATCATCGGCAAGCCTTCCTGCATTAGCATCATGGTTGAGTTTATTACCCACATTTTCAATGCGAGCCTTATTTCCCACCAAATGCGCAAAAGTGGATTTATCCTTCTTAATGGTTGCCGCCGCCCCCGACAAGACCTGAGCGCGCTCTTTAAACAACACTTGCGTTTGTTCGGATGAACCAAAAAGATCACTCATGGTGGCCTGCACTTGCGGCGCATCCAGCGCATCGCGGATCATGCTTTCGGCCTGCAATTCAGAAGATGGATCGTGTTTTGCCAAAATCCCCATGATCGAAGATTGCACATCAGGCCGATCCTTAGTCATGCGCCCGACGAGAGCCGCATAGTTTTCTGGCACCACACCATTGACCACCATCTTGAAGGCATCATCATTCAGCGCGGCAAGGCCTCTAGCTTGCTTAACTAGCGCAGAGGTGGGGGGAAGGTCTAAAGCCATATCAGGCCGCGCCCTAATAATCTTAGCAGCATCCAAGGGCGTTCCCGTGCCTTCTGCAATGTTTTTGGTAGCGGCAATCACCCGCGCATCGGTTGCCGACACGCCATCAGCCTCTTTGAGAGTAAGAGCCAGAATTTTCGGGTCTTGGCCCTTGGCTTTTGCCCGCATCGCTAAATCATGGCGTTGATGACCATCAGCTACAAATTTCTCGCCCGCGTTATTCTGCCAAACAACACCTACGCCAGCCTTGGACTGATCCCAATTTTCAACACCGCGCAACCGATCAGTCACACCAGCTTGATTTGCATTATCTTTATATTGAAAAATTTGCGCGTCAGTTTTTAGTGTCGCCGGATCATGCAATTGATAACCATGATTGGCAAGGCCAGTTTGATCAACCACAGGCGGTTTTACATCTTCCGGAAATTGGGGCAAGGGTTGCCCGGTATTCACAGCATCTTCCACCGCCACCATGCGCTTTAAATGCTCAGCATCACCGGCAGGCGTATGTGGCAGAGGGTTTTCTTCACCAAGTGTGGCAATAGTATCGAGAACATCACGTTTAGCCCGCAGATCAGGTGGAGCCGCTTGATAATCAGGAAAGGCCCGATCAAACGCATCCACAGCTTGGCGCGGCGAAAACAATTTTCCGAAACCGTGCCCACCGCCCTTGATCAAACCCGCCGTTCCCGCCGACACCGCTGCATCAAACGCCACTTGCCCAACTTTCTCAGTTGTGGACTGCTCACCTAGACCAAGCTCTTTATGCCACTTCGAAATTGACGGCAGCGACAATGCCGAACCCACACCACCCGCCGCACCCTCAATCAACATCGTCGGCACAATTGCAGCATCAGCCGGAGCCGCCAAGATCATGGCGCTCACCATTGCAGGATCAGTCAAGCTATTACCAGCCGCACCGGCAAACCGAGCCAAGGTGGACGATAGACCAGATGACCGCGCCTCAACATCGCCTTGATCGGTGATGGATTTAAGCGCCAATTCATGTGCCCGCGTAACTAATTCCACATTGTTCAAAAGGCCAGTGCCTTGACCTTTAGCTTTGAGTTCATCGACCAATTGATCGGTGGCGCGGTCGACAGGTGAAAAAGTTGTCAGGCCTTGTTGCTCACGGGCATGCGCCGCTTGTAAATTCTGCTCACCCTTATAAATATTATCCAGATAATTCAGATCAGGCCCACCATCAGGATTAGCAGGCGGGGCATAACCATCACTCTTTTGTGTGTCCGCCAGATAAGGCGCAATCAAATCTTGAACCGGCTTGCCCGTCATTTTCTGAATGGCCGCATCGCGCTCAGTTCGCGCCGCATCAATCGCCAAATCTTTCGATCCAGTATTTTGCGTCAATCTGCTCATCCACCACATCGAACTTAAATCTTCCGAAATGGTCGAAGGCGCACCTACACTTGTATCAGCGCGAGTGGGCGCAGCATTTGGCAATACCTCATCTAAAAATGACAATCCGCTCATGGCACAACCATGCCAGGCAAAATGCGCGATTGATCTTTTTCAGAAACGACAAATGGATCATTGGCAGGCGCAACCCGTGATTGATCTTTAGCAGGCATTGCAGCTGCGGGATTAACGCGGGTAATCGGCAAGCCCCGCGTGGTCACTTGCAACATGCTTGTGCGCCGCGCAGGGTCAGCCATATCCATTTCAAAATATCCGCCCGTTTTGCTGTCCAGCAAATATTGCGCAGGCCCAGATTTAGGGTCAGTCATCGAGACACGGAACCGGCCATAACTGCTTTGCACTAAATAACCACCCTTCACTTCATCAGCAGAAGACGGCATCACTTTACCTGAAAGCGAAACATGCACCGGCGCACCGCCGCCAAGCGAAAGCTTTTGCAAACTTTGATCATTCGCGCCATCAAGTTGTTGATTGAATTTTTCGCGCGTCATATCCAGAGGTAACATGAAGCTTCGGCCATTGCGTTCACCAACACCGCCGCCTTGATCGGTATAGCCCATCGCTTCATTCAGCGATTGCTTATACGTTTGATCATCAAAACCAGAAATGCCTTTGCTGATTGCGCGTTCAGCATAAAGCGCTCTGGCACCAGCAATGATATTGGCGCGCGTCTTAACCAACCGCGCATCAAACATATCCCCAATCATCTTGCCTTCGGTTGCTGCAAAATCCGCTTCATTAGGCAGCGTCACAGATTTTTCAGAAATGGCTTTCTGACCTCTAAAGCCACGCCGCGCCACATCTTCGCGGCCTTGGCCTGAAACACCAAGTATTGCAAGGTGACTTTCAGCCGGTGCAACACCATCAAGTTCAGAAAATAATTTAACCGCATCTTGCTGGCCAAATGCGCCAGCCAAGCTCGACATCAATTGCTGTTTCCGGTCAGGCTCAGCACTGCGAAATTGGTCAGCCAGACCAGAGCGTTCTTGCGCCGTCAAATAACTCGCACTGCTTAATCCATAATTTTGCGCCACCATCCGCGCCTGTTTGCCACGTTCGACAAAATCTTTTGGTTGCGCAGACGAAAAATCCAGCGGTTTAATATCGAGCAAACCTTGATCTTGCGCAAATGATAATGGATCTGTTTTAAGTTTGGTTTCCATCGCCCGCAACATACCGCCACCATAGGAAAGCGCGGCATCGCGTTCCGGCGAAGTGGTTTTGTCACTTTGCAATTGTTGATAGAGCTTTACGCCCTCGTCCAAGGGAAGCTTGCCCAAACGCGCCGCAAAACTTGTGCCCGCTCGCACCGCATCCACAACCTGTTTTTGTTCAGCATTACCGGTTTGATGTGCCAGCCCCGCCAAGCTTTCAACAATAGCCGGATCAGGCGGTGTACCAGCATCGAGAGAAGATTGGATTGATGTTAACGTGTGACTGAGTTCTGCTTGACGACTGGCATCTTGAGTTTGTTTCTGCGTTTCGAATTGATTGATCAATTGATCACGGGCAGCGCCTTGAACATCAGGTGCAGTTAAAGGATCATCCAACATTTTCAGTGCCCGCGCCGGATCAGACTTTCCAACATTGGTCAAATAGGTTTGTTGCACCCGCGTTTGATACGCCTTCAAAAGCAATGCGCCATCTTCAGGCTTCAATATGCCCGCGGCGATATGTGCGGCCACATTATCTTTGACCATATTGCCAATGGCATTCTGCTCTTTTTCAGTTTGCGCATTAGCTGCGTCATCAGCAAAATCATTCACTGTTCCGCCCAAACGATCACGCATTGCACCAATCGATTGGGTGAAAGCCTTATGCTCCACATCAGCACCATAGATACGGTCAAGCTGATTGGCGCGTTGATCAAACATGCGCGGCGTATCTGGCGTTTGTGGTGTTGGCTTTGGCCTGATTGCTTCACGGCCTTGGGTGGCTTGTTTTTGAAATTCTTTTTTTGTGGCCACCCAATCGGTATTTGGTTGCGCCAAAACTTTATCACGCGCTTGGCGTAAATGTTCGACATAGGCTTTCTCAGCCGTCATTACATGATCAACACCTTGCGCCAAATTAAACAGGCCATCTGCAATTGCAGATGACCCCGAAGCACGAGGCCCCGTGGGCACTTCAGGAACCTGCAAATTTGGTAAAATCTCAGTGATATTTCCTGCTGGCATGATTTACCCCAAGGCCGGAATTTGAAAGGACGGCGATTTCAATAATGTTCCAGCCGCTGAAAATGCACTGCCGATCAAAGCGCTCGTTCCCTCATATCTATGAAGCGTTGCTTCATTGTCTTTGCTATCGGCCCGCATGGTATAGCCATCACGCTTAGCCAGCACATCAAGCTCACCTTCGCGGCGTGAATGAAAAGCCAACTCCAATGCCGATCCCGTGCCACCCGAACGACCCGCCGCCGCAAAATCAACCTGCTGTTGCCCCAACGTATAGTCCATAGCGCGGCGATCAGAAGCTTCTTGAACAGAACCTAAAGCGCGAATGCGTTTTGCCTCTTGTTCAGCCGCCGCCGCATTATAATTTGCCGCTTGCATCGAGGTAAACCCCTGAACAAGCGTTCCAATCAATCCAATGGCTAATGCGGGCGCGCACATTTGTTATTTTCCTCCAAAATCAACAACGCGGTCAACGCGCACAATATCAAATGGATAAGGGCCATCCGTCCATAAATCCAACATGCCTTCAGCGTCCCAATCACCGGTTTGCAATATGGCGTCTTCAGGCTTCATGATTGCAAAGCCATCATCGGCTGTGACTGATTTGGTAAATATTGCTTCGGCCAAATCATGATCACCGTCAAAACTACCCGCATAAGCATCAGGCCCACCCACACAACGCACCACAACCTCTTTAATAACGCGGGCACGACCCTCACTTGCACCATCGGATAAATCCATATTAAGCGGCAAGAATTTCACACGTGAAAGTATCTGTTGGCCGATCACAGCGCGGTTGATCCCGTCATTGATCAAAGTCAATTGGCCGGTCGCATCAACGTCAAAAAAACCTTCATCACCCAAATTACTCACAACGCGCACACGGCTTCCTGCATAATGCGTCAACCCCGAAATGACTTTGAAGTTCACACCCACAGCTACCGACTGGTTATCCAGATATGGCATTTCCGTCATGTTCAAATTCTTCTTGCGCGAGAAAAAGTCAAGCAATCGCTCAATGCCAATTTCAGTACGCCCTGCCACCGTGCGGCGCACCCGCAGCCACAAATCGTCAGCCTTCAAAGCCACATTGCGGCCAATAGCAATATCTTCAACGAATGCATTTGGCATTGGGTGCAATTGCCACGCAAAGATTTCTTGCTTTGGGTTATAAGTTAGCGCCAGCAATTGCCCCGCATAATCTATCGCCCATACAATCCCTAATGGATCACGTTGAAAGACGATTTTTTTCAAACCATATTGCATCAAGTGCAATGAGGGCAGGGCGCGGTCTTGACTGTCAAATGCATCAATCTGAAAATTAAAGATCACTTCATAAAGCCGTGTGCCATCGCCGTTCACATGCAAAATCGCGTTGCCAGCGCGAAGCGCTTGAGCCGCCGAGGAACCATCAGATGTGGCCACTTCGATTTTTAAATTTTGCGCCGAAATGCCGCCAGATGTTTGCGCACCTGAAACAGAATATTCCAAACCGCCGACACCGATCAAAAGCACTTTGCCAGAAATTGCCCATTGCACACTTTCAGCCGAGCCATTGGTGGCACCCAATAATTCAGAGCCACCAAAACGCGGCGTCGATCCTGTTGCAAAATTCAGATAATCAGCAACCACCGAATAATAAAATTTTGGCCCTTTAAAGAGAAATATCCGCTGTTGATGAAGTTCAATATTATCAGGCCAACCCAAAGCACTTGAAAAAGCTTGTTCGCTAAACCGGAACGATTGCGCCGTGCCACCATAATTGGCGTTGTATAAAGCGCAAAATTCTTCTGGCAATTGCACATTCACGGTGGCTTGCGCCGTAGCGCCGCCCACGGCCACTGAGGTGATGGTTGCAATACCGTAAGAAGCGCGAATAAATTTCCATTTCACATCACCGCCCGTCCAGCGCACACCAGACTCATGGATGGGTGGATTTGGCCCACCAACTCCAGGCACAGCACCAATATTCTGGTAGACATTGCCGTTATAGGTGCGAAGGCCACCGCTTATGGCATTGATATTAGTTTCGTTGGTTTCCCAGCCCTTGATCACTTGCTGATTGCCGTCTCTGAATTTTATTTGCGTGCCCACTTGCGCCGCAGTGAATGTAAAACCCGTGGCCGTCAGCGTCACATTGCCAGTGATATTTGTTGATTGAATGAGTTTTGTTTCATTAATATTTTCATCGAGAAAAGCCATCTCGTTCAAGATCAATAATGCGGAAAGCCAATTCACATTGCCAATTCTGGTCAATTGCCACATGCCGCGCGTAGGGTGCGTGATGTAAAGCACATCACCTGAACGTTGCCAGCGCAAGGCTTCAAGTTCGGAACCTAAATAAGGATGAGCGATTTCATAAATGACAGCGCCATTCAAAAGAGGCGCACCATTGCGGTAGAAACGGGCAACTTGATGGCCCATTTCAATCATGAATTCATCGTCGGAACGTACCACCATTTCAATAAAAATAGATATGTCATAAGCCTTGGCAATGCGCTCAGTGGGCGGCCTTCGCGTTAAACCACCGCCATGGCGCACCACCATATTGCGGCACAATGCCAAGCCGGTTTGATTGATCCGGTAGTCATCATGGCCAAAATATTCTTCGGCAATCTCTCCCGATGAAAACGAATTTTGCTTGGCTTGTTGGGGCATAGTTAAAACCGCGCCGCAATGTAAGACGGAACCCACGCATCATAATCAGTGTCGTCTTGTTCGCTGTCTTGCTCGAAGGCATCAATTTTTTCAGCTTGTGCTTCCAGATATTTCCAATCCGATTGCAGCGATTGCTTAATGCCACGGTGGCGATTAAGTTCAGGAGATATGCGGATTGCAAGTTGAAGGATCATCATCTGGCGGGCCAGCGCGTCCCACCGCGTAAAATCGCCGATTGATTTTATAAAATGGACAACGACTGATCCAGTGGCAGAGGCCAGAATGCGTTTATCAGTTGTGGTGCGCCATTGCCGTTTATTAAGGCCATCAATGCGCAAAATGCGCAAAGCATCGACCGGCATTTGATATGCGGTTTGAAGTGTCCCTCCGGCAGGAAGAGTAGATAATGCCGGAATGAGAAGCATGTCTGAACTAAAGCCAAAAGCATAGGAGCGTAAAATTTCATCACGCACATTTGGCAAATGTAGACGGCACACCCGCGCCGCTTTTGAATTTGGTTGATCCAGTGAAGCCAGCGTTGAAGGAATTTCAGCAGCCGAAAGCGCTTCATTGGCAATTCCGGTTTCCGATGTATCAGCAGTCATGGCCATGGCAAAAGAACTTTCAAAGAAATAACCGGTGCGCGGCAGGCCTGTTGTGCGGACAGGTGATTTTGGGCTCAATGCAAAATCACCCCACCGCGCACCGGAGCTCTTGTTAATCAGTAGTAAAGGTCACATCGCCATAAATGCGGCCCGTGGCAGCAGCAACCACGGTGAACACCAGAACAAGATCAATTTCACCACCGGGGTCTTTCGCAAGGCCGGTGAGTTCCCAAAGACGCTTGCCAAGATTGGCCAATGTCACACCAAACATCACTTGGCGGTTACCAGCCGCAACAAGTGACTGTGCAGACCAGAGAACAGCCGCCGCCGCAGTAATTTGCGCCGCCGTCATGGTGGGATGCTGCAAACCAAGATTGGCAGCACAAGCGCCACCAAAAGCAGCATAGGTAATCTTACCCACGTCATTAAGACGCGCATTTGAGGGCAAGCGGCACAAAAAGATTTGATCGGCCGCCGCCGGAATGGTGGCTGGCGTCACATCAGTTTGAGTATTGCGCAAACGCGCGCCCTTCATGTCGACGGGGTTTACAAGTGCTTTAGTAGGATCAGGATAGTTAGAACCATAGAAATTGGGCATGATAGCCTCCGTTATGGGGATTGAACGATGTACGGGGTACGCAAAGAAACGATGAGGGTGAGCGCCAAGCACTCACCCAAAATTTGAGATTAAGAGTTATCGAGACATGGAAGCTGAATGACTTTTTCTTCCATCGTGCGGGTGGCACCCACCATCTTTTTCACATAGACGCGGATGTTGAAGCGCTTGCCGGGATCAGGACCGATATTGACTTGTTCTTCAACCCAATGAAGAAGTGAAATGCCAGATGGCACCCACATTGGGCAATAACGTGTGGTACCGGTGCGGGGCAAATCTTCAAGCTCCACAAAGTCCACACCCATGATCATGCCAAGTTGACCACGCTCAATCGGACGACCATTCACATAGTCACCATTGATCGCCTTCACATCTTCAAACAAATCATCCCATTGTTGAGACGACAAGCCCACCTTGATCATTTCACGGCGCACCGAGCCTTGGATCACTTTGAGCTGTTTGAAGCGACGAATACCCCATTTGATTTTCTTGACAGTCATGCCAATTGGCGTGGCATCACCGGCTGAACCCAAATTGATCGAGGCCGCATTAAGGGGATCAAAAACAATTGGTGCAGCCTGAAGGGCCGTACCCACGTCTTTACCTTCAAAGCGGTTGCCGAAGAATGCTGGAATGATTGCCTTGTAATCAATCTGGCTGTCAATTTCCATGCGAATGGCATTGGTGATCGGCGAAGTTGGATCAATCAACGACTTCACTTGATCTTGATTATCAATCAAGGTGCCGCCTTCAAGTTCGATTGGAAACACCCAAGGGCGGAACCGTTCGATTTCGTCGATTGGCGTATCTCCATAACGATCTGTCTTGACGCGAATTTTGGCGCGACCAAACACTTGTACAGGTGAAGCGCCGTCACCGGTGGCTGTATCGACAGTCACATGCGGGCGAAGAATGGAGCCGTCATAACCCGGCTTATAAGCCAGATTAGCTTTGAACATGGGAACGTAATGTTTTGGTATTTCAATTTCTGCAATGCCGGGCATAATAAACCTCCGAATGAGTTACCCGTTAAAATTAAGAAGGGTTCATTGGAGGGGGCGCCCGCTACTGGTGTCAGCTCAAAAGCCGCACACGGACCCGACCATTTTGCAATTTAACGCTTTGCCAAGCTCACCGTCTTTGCGGCGCGTCATCAGACCCTTTAACTGCAAGGGGCACCTGAGAAAATCTGGGTTCTTTTTTAAGGAACCCAGCAGTTGAGGAAATCCAAGATAACGCCAAACAACTTCACCGTTCAGTGATTTGTCAAGAGCTACTCATGAATAATTCTATTGAGGCGTTCACGTTCCGCCAATTCGGATTTATGAGCTTGGTGGTTGCGGTCGGTAAATGCTTCTTCCAAGCCCTTGTCCGATTGCCTACGCGCTAATTCTGAACGCGCATGATCTTTAGCACCAATGTCAGTCTTGCCATCGCCAGTGATCAGTTCCGAGCCTTGCATTTTGCTGCCAATCGTATGCAGCATTTTGATCAAGGCCGGTGCGCCCATTACACCACTCACCTTATCAACAACCGAGCCTTCCAATCCCAATTGCCGCGCTGCAAATTTTGCAATCTCTGTATTTTTTGCCTCGTCTTGGCCCCATTCTTTTTTAAGCGCTACTTGCAAATCGGCAGTTTCCTTAATGGCATGCGCTTTCATGTCATTAAAAATATCAATTCTCATTTGTGCGCCAAAATCTGCCAAATCTTGAAACATTTCTTGAGGAATAGAACGCTTATGCGCATATTCTTTAAAGCTTTGTTCTATTTTAGTATCAAACTCCATACCCTCGGGCATGTTGGGTGCTTTCCACTGATATTCCGTAGCGGCTTTTGGCACGTTGAAAATTTCAGCATTGGTTTTAAAAAAATCAACCATCTTGCCAGCTTCAGGCTTTGGCAAAACATTATTGCTCATGGTGCCAATTTTCTTTTCAGCATTCACCGCCAAATCAGCCAAGCCCTGCACGGTTTCGATTTTTTTAGCTGTGAAAATATTTTGGTAATCAGGCGGATATTTTGTTAGATCAAGCTTGGTGTCAGCGCCAATCGTTGCAGCCTTGCCAGCACGAGCTTCAGCATCCAAAGCCCATTTGACCACATCACCCACCTTGCCAATCTTGCGATCAACAAATTGCGGGCGCAGTGGTTCATCAACTAAATTCACATCAAAAGCACTATCCATTGTGAAGGCGGGCGCGTTGCCACCGCCTTGACCACCAGAATTTTGGTCGCCATTATTGGTTTGCTGGTTTTGTTCCATCGAGAGCCTCTTTCAGTTGTTGTGAAGAAATTGTTCGTGCCGACATGATCATCAAAGCCACAGAGCGTCTGCCTTCGCGCCGCTCCAAGGGTTCAGGATCATTCAAAAGCGGCGCATCATGGATGTGGCAAAAGGCTTCAATGGCTTGCATGAAAGCGGTATTGCCGCCCACAATCTGCAAGGCCGAAAGCGCATTGCCAGCGTCAGGGCCAAAGGCACTGATTAAAAATTCAATCGTGGCATCAGCCATCGGATGATAATCAGGGCGGTTCATGCGGCCTTCATTCCCATATTGCGTGGATGAACCACAGTGGCCAGCTTTGAGGCAATGTCCGCACCCTGTTGACCCATTTGAAGCTGCTGTTGCATTTGCTGCTGTTGTTGCCTTTGTGCCCTCAATTGAGCCACTTGATCAGGCGAACGCATAGTGCCGACCGGAGCCGAGAAACCTTCCTGCAATACGCGAAGGGCCACATCACCATCCAGATTATCAACCGCTTCAGGCTGCAATTTAGAAACGGCCAATGTGGCATCAATCAACCGCAATGTGCCAGAAGCACCCGCCGATTTTTGCGCATTAGCCATGGGCGAAACATAATCAATCCGAAGCTGTTGCCCTTTGGTCAATTCAGGCGGCGGCGGCGGCAATTGCCCAGCCCGCCATAACATCATGAAACGCTGCGTAGTAGCCGGTGATAAAAATTCACGCTGAATTCGGCCCACATGCGGCCCCAGCAAACGCATGCGCTCTTCATCACGCGCCATGGTTTCAACCACCGTCATGCCACTGCGACCAGCCAATTGCATTAAGCCAAAATAAAATCCTTCTCGGATTTGTTCGGCGCGTGATTGCATCATCTCATGGGTGATCGACACATTGCCTTGCGGGGCCAGGAATTGCACCATAGGCCGCCCACCCATCGACATGCCGCCGTAAAGTGGTTTCCGCGGAAGGGGCCTTGCACTGCCAATAAAATTCCGGTCAGGCATCAAGGGCGTGGGGTGCGCTTGCCATTCCGAATATTCTAGCATCGAACGATCCATCGCATTATGCGTCTTAGCATCAGGCAACACCCGGTGCCCAAGACCGTAACCATAAGTGCCATTACCCGACCACCGCGCCGCTTGATAGAAATCCCAGCGGCCACCATCCTGCAACATCACCTTGTCGTCGTATGCCACATAGAGGTCAGTGTAAGGCATGCCCTTTGGGCCGATATAGCCATTGCTATAATCGGCATTGGGCATCACCACATGAAGCAGCATGAAGCGTTCGCTGTCGTTGGTCGATTTATCAATGCGCGCTGGCAATACGGCATCAGGCCATTTCTGTTTGATATTGCGCTTTGTCCACCACAGCGGGCGGTAACACGTATCAATTTCATTGTAATTGTTGGTATCAAAATAAACATCAAACGGCGAATAGGCGCGGTCGTAAATGGTTTGCCGGTCTGGCTTCCACTCCGATAAAAAGGCACCATTGCCAAGCCCAGCCACATCTGCATAAAGTTCCGGCGCTTGCGTATAGAACGGGCACATTGATGGCCCGAATGAATTCAGCACACGCCGCGACACCGTGGCCAACCACGTTTTCACAGTGTGATAACTATTCAGATCATCATCAAAAGTTTTAAACGATAGCCATTGATTGGCTTCATTGGAAAGATAACCATAAATGCCGCCAACAAAATTATCCAGTGCCATGCCAGCCACGCCACTGGTTTGATAAGGGCTTTGTTCAGCAGGTAATTGGCCACTGTCATAGACCGAGCGAAATTCCAAGCGCATAGGGCGCATGAAATCGGCAATCTGTTTCCACTTGGCCTCATGGGGATTGCGAGTAGATTGCAATTCATTGAAACGTGCCACCAAAGCTTCGGCTGATTTTTCCATAGCGGTTACTGCCCGAACAAAACTTTTGAGGCCGCCGATCCAGTTTTCCGACTTTCATCAGTCGACTTTAGAGTTTTGGAAAATCCAGTCGCTTTTGCCCTTGCCGCGCGTTCAGCTTCAGCTTGTAAAACCCCTGCATTTGGATCTGTCACCGACAATGGTGTTTGCGTTGGTGCGCCCGGTAAAATACACATTTAAAGTTCCTCCCTTGTCCACGCATATTGAGCAAACGGCTCACCACACAACCCACGAATTTCAGTTTCAAATTCCGCACCGAGATATTCAAGCCAAGCGCGATTTTGTTTCCAGCTTGCCAAAGTGCGAAGCTCGACGCGGCGCATACCGGCCTTGATGCAATCGGCAATCACCACATCACGCACAAAGCGGGTTGCATCCCTAATGATTTTTTTCCACTCGTCAGTGGCAAACATATTTGCAAATCCAGCGCTTGGCGAAGTGAGAAGAATGCCGACAATAGCAATCGGGCGCGGATGAAATTTGCTGGCAATCGTATAGCAACATGCATAGAGGCCGCGCTGAATTTGATGCACTAATTCAGCAACCAAACTTTCATCATCCTTAGTAAAACGCGTTGCGTAAATTTCTTTGCGATCCATATCGCGCATGCGCCGTGCCACATATTCCACATCGTCAAACGTTGTTTTGGTAATTATGAGGTTGCGAAATTCCATTTTTAAAACCCCGCCGGACGCCAATTGTCAGCTTCAACATTTTGCTGCGCAACACTGGAATATTTTTGGGATAAGCCCAGCGTCTCATTCAACCCCACAGCGCCCATAGATGCATATTCCGCCGCTTCCACAACATGCGTCCAATCATTGTCTTCAATATCTTTGGCAAATTTTTCAGCTTGGCCAGACGCGGACACTTTGCGGTAGCGAAATTTATGGAGCAGGCCTTCATGAACCATCTTGCAGGATGGATCGACAATCATCGCTTCCACATCACTGGAAAGTGATTTGAGCATATGCGAACGGAAGGGTTGTTCACGCGCCGTGCGCCGATTAGAAGGGGCAGGGCGCAGAGTTTCATTGAGAACGTTCGAGACAATCATCTGCCACACGTCATTGGCATTCTCAGACGTATCAGTGGCATTGAATGCCGCAGGATCAACGATGAAAGTAATATCCCAATCTGGAAAATCCTCGTCGATCATTTGCCGCAACATTCGCCCAAACTCAGAAGGGCCAGTGTTGAATACCGATATTTCACGCAAGATACGAAGCTGGCCTTCAACACTGCGTTGCACAAACACAGCAGCCGGTGATTGGCCTTGATCAATGCCGCAAAATAACTTCCGTCCACGGAGCAATTTGAGCGGCATTTTCGAGAGGTGCTTAAACGGATTATATTCTGCATAAACAGGTTTGCCGCTGCGATCAAAGCCAAACATGTTGTGGATCATGCGGCGCACTTCATGCTCGGGCTTATTGCGAGCTTGCACCACGTAATATTCCCGACCACCGCGTAAGTTTTGTAAGTTCTCCGCATCGGCATCAAGGCCACCGGGTTGCCGAAAAAATTCATAATCGGGTCTTGGATTGGAAACAAAATCGCGTTCAATCCAGTGGCCATAATTTGGCGCGTTGAAATCGGCCCACCCGCCCAACCATGTGGCACCGGCAAAGCCAACATCTTTTTCAACACGCGGATAACGGCCCACCCGTTCCAGCATTTTTGAAGCCACCACATCCTCATGGTCAGCAGCTTCGCCCAGGTGAAATCCAGTCACTTCAAAGCCGCCCGCAAATTCCTGAATGTCTTGGTCGCCGGTTGCCGCAAAGATCACTTCGGTTTGCACAGTCGTACCATCGGATAAATCAAATTCAATCTTGTGCGTTGCCGGTTCTCCGTTGGCACCGCCGCGCCATTCACCAGCTTCTCGCGGCCACCATTCATTCCATGTGCGCAGTGTCGTTCGTTCCAACTCGCGGTAAGTGCGCCGAATAGAAACCCAGCGGGTGCGCCTGATATTATCAACAGGGTGCGGTGCTTGCAGCTTGGCAAAGCGAATAAATCGCTGCAAGCTCAACACCGTCTTACCACCACCCACCGGTCCCATGATCCCAGAAAAAAATGCGCGGTTTGCAAAGAAAGCCCGCGCGACACGATCTTGCTTGGCGATGGTGAAATGGCGAATACGCATCTAACACCCCACCCTAACCCTGTGTGGGTGAATTTCAATTTTCGCGTTTTTCCAAACAAGCTTAGAAAAAATAAAAAATGCTAAAAAAGCGAAAGTTGTCTGTGCTACCCGTGTTGGGATTGCGGCGATTTTGGCCCCCCCGTATTCGCCGTGGGGCGTTGCTGGCGTGGCCTTGAAGAGGGGGTGGGGTGCATCGACGTGGTCAGCGTTGACGCGTTGCGTTCCTGATTTTTGATCAGGAACTAAAATGCAAAAAGGGAAAGCCTTTTCAAACACATAGCCTAAATCGTTAGACATGAAAGCGTTAGACATCAGCCTTCACCTCCGGCTAAGTCATTGTTTTCATTGGATGCAACGTCGATCACGTCATCATCATCAAACTCAGCGTCAAAATCCGCACCAAGGTCACCAAAGATCACCTGAACCCGCGATTGTTGGTTGACGTTGATCTGCGCGACCTTTGGCGTGGTGTGTTCAACCAGCTTGGCCAAAAGCCGTTCCTTGATCGCTCCGGCCTTGCTGGTCGTGGTGCCAAACTCAAGGCCCAGCTTCTCGAGCGGCAATTGGTACAGGTTCACCATTTCCTCAATCGGATGACGACCGAGCTTATGGGTGACCAGCTTCACCAAATCCTTCTGAAATTTATTAACCGACCCCGCAGGACGCCCGGCACCATTTGCCGCCGGAGCGCTCGCCTGTCTCTGCAAGGTGGGTTTTGCGCCATCATCACCCAGCAAGCCAAGCTGAACCGCACCCACTTCACCGACAGGCGGAGCGATGAGTGCACGGTTAAGAGCTTGCGAAGAGGTGGCGTCCATTTAAACCCAATTGTTTATTCAGCAGCCGCTATGAGCACCATTGCGCATGGTGATTTGTCAAGTGGAGCAATGCAGATTTTGCATGTAACACCAAAGTTACAACCAAAGTTACACAGCAGCCACAGAATAGAATATTGAAATCATTGATGAAATATATGTTCTATTATGTTTGTAACTCTGTAACCACTGTAACGTGATCTATAGATGCGCGCCCGCGAGTGTGCGCACCCGCGCTATAGGTGATGCCCGAATGCGGTTACACTCGTTACATTCTATTTTCATCAACACAATCATAGGTTTATATGTAGTTACAAGGTGGTTACAGAACGTTACATGAGTTACACCCTTAAACCGGATTTTTCGGACAACTGACTGATCAAAAGGGGTTAGGGAATGGGTAAGGGTTGGGGTGGTAGCGCTCGCTAGAATGAGAGAAAAGAGAATGCGGCGTTCCGCCACATTGTTTCAATCAAGGCTTATAAATCAGGGGTTAATCAGATGGACTAGAAAGTTCTCGGAAGTAGATCAAGCAACCTTCCTGAAAGCTTTTTGATGGGTTTTCGCAAGCGTCCATATCCTCGTCATTGTTGGCTTCAGCCCATGCATAACCCGCTTTGTGGCCGCTGCAATCACCAGAGCAAGCCACACCATGAAAGCGCTGGGTATGGGTGACTGCGTCATAAATCCAGTAAGCTGGATTGATGTCGGGATTAAAACTGATCAGGCACAACATAATAATCACGATCCAAATGTCGCGATTTGTCACTTGGTGATCAATCATCCCGTAATATATTCGAGAAAACGAAGCCATGGCCGATCATACCATGATTGCGAATGCGTTAAAATCTTGAAGTTATCAGCATAATTGCGCTTGCAATATTTCCAATTTGCGTGTTGACATTCGAAAACGAAGCATTCAATTTGCGGGCGTGGCTAGAAACCACAGAGATACAAAGAGCGGAAGCCCGCCCCGAAAGACATTGCGGTTTTTTTTATGTCTTTATGGTGGGGGTGCGACGGATAGGGCGAAAGCCTAAGCAGTCCGCCACACAGCTGTTCTCTTTGGCAGTATGCGGTTTCTAACCCCCATCACCAGACGCATCTAGAAAATGCGGAGACTGGTGGTGACCCGCTCAAAGAGGTTACCAATATGCAAAACCACCATCATTACGAACAAGAGGCACTTGCCACCTATTTGCTGGCCGATGAAATCTGGAATGCCGAATTGCAACATCAATATGGCGCAGAGGCTCAAACCATGCGCTATTCCGCATTGGGCAAAGGCGTGATCGACACGACCTTACGCCGCATCTATAATCATCGCAGCCGTTGCTTTCAGCATTGGCAAGCAGCCAAGCAAAGCAATAGCCAAAGCCATTGCGGCGCGGCGGTGCAATCATGAACGCCCTGGTTCCCCATATCTTTGAAGACCATTTGGTGCGCAGCATTCTACGCGATCAAGAGCCTTGGTTTGTGGCTGTTGACGTGTGCAAGGCCCTCGGACACTCAAATCCAACTGTTGCAGTGGGCAGATTAGACCAGGATGAGGTGAGTACCCTAAACATTACTGAGGGTACTTCCCCAAAAGGGGGCAATCCAACTCACAATATCGTCTCGGAACCCGGCGTTTTCCGGCTGATCTTCACCAGCCGCAAGCCGGAGGCCGAGCGTTTCAAGCGCTGGCTGGCCCATGAGGTGCTTCCAAAGCTGCGCCGCGAAGGTAGCTACAGCACGTCAGCGCCAGAATTTGAGGTGACCGCCGAAACCATATCGGCCCTCAGCCTTAAGATGCAGATGGTGCGCGAAGCCCGAATGCTGTTTGGGCAGGAACGCGCCAAAAGCCTGTGGCATAGCCTTGGCTTTCCCACGCCACCAACCCCACCAATTGGCCAACCAAGCGATGAGGTGGATGCACGGGCGTGCCTCGAACACCTCTTGGATGCAGAGTTCAGTGATGAGCTTTCATTCAGAGGAGCGATTGAAGAGGCCATTGGTGGCCAAGGTGCCATTCTCGAAGCCTTGCGCAAATTTGGTGTGTTGATTGCCGATGAGGGTGAGGGATTTTATCTCGTGCGCCGCCATCCAGCTATCACCCATATTTTTGAAGGCACAGCATGGAGTGGCAGTCTATGGGGCCACGCCATCAGGCGAGTGCGCGGAGCCAAAACCGCCAAAGCCGCAAGAGTGGGCAGCTTGGTGGCCCGCACCATCTTCCTGCCCGACACAGTGTTGGATTGGACGAGAATTGATAACGCACAAATTCAAGTGCAAAATCCTCAATAACGCAATTCCCACTTATAACAGGTCTAATAGTGTTGGATCTGTTATAAAAACCACGCGCCGGTTGCTGCAAGCTTACCTCGAAGGCTACCGGCCACGCGATTGGCCACAGGAGAAGTGAAGATGGTTTTTAACATTGATATAAAATTTCTTGCCACGCCGCGCTGGAAAATGGCTCTTGCCCAACTTTTCGGACGTGAAATTCAAAGTGTATCAGATGGATTTCTCACCATTGGCTATCAATGGCGCAGTGTTCTTTACATTCACAAGCAGATTGACATTCGATTGCCATCACACCCCATGCACAGGCGCATTGCAGCAATAGAAGCTAATGCCGCAGCTATAGCTATAGCGCAGCAGCGCAAGCCGCTCTGACGCACAAATCAAAAGTGTTTCGCACTTCTTCATAAATTTTCAATTTATTGCCATATCTATCTTCGACGCAAACCACCTTATATGCCTTATGCGCCTGCTCATAGCGATGGCGCATGCGCCACGGAATGTTTTTGTAGTGTGCATCACAAATAAATTCTTCCTCTTCAGAGGTGACATTGCGGGCATTAGCGCAAAATGGAACGATGCATTTCAGTTTCATGCTAGCACCGTTCGAAATGGAAATGTGTGCATTGATTTGCGAGCAACATATTCGCTCTGAACTTTGTATTTCGATATGCGGTAACGCTCCACCCCACCAATGCGCACCACATATTCCATAAACTGCAAATCCTCATAGCACACGACTTCAACTTCATGCGGAATGAAATGATCCACGCCGTCAAAGTTCACGTGAAGGATTGCGGGCAGGGCGCGGTTGATCATTAGATTAATCTTCCTCGGACACTAAGCACACTTCAGCGCCAGTGTATTTCTCAAAACGACAGAGGCATGCATTCAATATTTGCAACTCGCCTTCATCAAGATTGCGATGATCAGGCGTCAGGTAAAGCGTAGTTTTACGACTGTGGCCCTTTGTATTTTCGTCGTTGGCAACAATAACATGCGGCTTACCCTCAATACGCAATCTTTCAAAACCAAAACCGTTATTACGCGCAAATATCGCAGCTTCTTTGTAAGTGCCAATATAAATGATGCGGTTGATCATGGGATAATGTCTTTTGATTGATATTCGCCGCACCAATCCCTACTATTTACAACTGGCCAATCACCTCTATATGTCGCATGAAGCTGTGAGGCAGCGGGTGGAAAACGACGGCAAGTGTTGCCATCTGAACCATCGCGCGGCACAAAGAATTTGCACGTTGAACACTCAGGCTTCATCTTGTGGCACCATACCAAGTGCTGTCAGATACACATCAACCAAGCTTTCTTCCTCTTGGCGTTCGCTGGCTTCTTTTTTGCGCAGTGAAATCACCTTGCGCAAAATCTTAATATCAAAGCCGTTGCCCTTGGCTTCGGCGTAAATTTCCTTGATGTCGGCAATGATGGTTTTCTTTTCTTCCTCCATGCGTTCAATGCGCTCGACAATGGCTTTGAGTTGGCCATGCGAGCCAGTGCTGGTTTTAACTTGTTGAGCCATGATATTTTCCTTTTAGTAATTTATGGAATGAAACTTTTTTTGATCAATCAAAATATGCATCACCAAATCGGCGACCAAACTTCAGACGAAATGGTTTTGTTATTTTTATTTGCCAGCGCCAGAACTGCCACCTTGGATGCTGCCACCATTTGCGATGATGACGCAAAACGGCTTTATAGATACAACCGACCAGCCATTCCCATTGCCGTTCAGGATTGCGCGCATCTATTTTTCGAGCCGATTTAATAGGGCCATCAAGATTGTCGACAGTATTGGCGGCGAGTTCAATTGCGTAAGAGATTTCAGACGCATTCAACACAGATGTCTTGTGCCATTTGCGCCATTTCACACGCTTCCATATCCACAAAATAATTTCTAAATTGGATTTGTCTGTGAGATTGCTTTCAAGATCACCCTTAATTAAAGCCTCAATATTTTTCAGATCATCAGCTTTTATTCTAGGCGAAAACCAACCCGCACTATCATCATCACCACCCGTGCACGGATCAATATGCCATATTTCTAAAAAGCCACCGACCGAAAAAGCCAGTGTGTTGGGATCATGCATTATTCTTCTCCTCTTGCTTTGCTTCTTTTTCAACTTCAGTAACAACCAAGCTCACCGGCACATGCAGACATTTGGTGACACGGTTATCAATGCGTGTAGGACAATCGGATTTCACACCTTGCAACCGAGACAAGGCTTCCACCCAGCCGCCGCTGGTGCCGGAAATACCTTTCCAATTGCTGTTTTTGAACAACTCAGCCACTTGTCTATGTGCATGCGGCACGGCCAGATAATAAAGCCCGTCTTTCGATTTGATCACGGCAAGACCAGTGGCCGCGAGCGCTTCACGGCGCAAGCGCAAAGGATCCTCGTCGCCACTCGCAGGGGCATCATCAAAGCCTTCCAACAACAGGCCTTTTTTATCATTCACAATATCAGAGACCAGCCGCGCCACAGATTTGCGCATGGTGCCGCGATATTGTTCGGGTTGCGCTTGGCACAATTCGTCCAGGCAGCTTTGCGCATTGGAACGACTATCTGAGGTTTCGCGGAAGGTAGAAGCCGCAAACAGCAACTCAAATTCAAGCAGCATGGCATCTTCTGGATCGTCATCATGCAGCGCCATATGCGCCAGCGCCATCATGGTGCCATATTGATCAAGCGCACCCGATGAATGGCCAGCACGAGCCAGCATGGCGCGGTAAATCTTTTTGATATGGCCATATCTGTGCCATTGATCTGCCAAGCGGCGCTTTAATTTTGATCCCAGCTCATGAAAATATTTTGGCACGATCACGGGGCTTGTTGTGCCCTTCAAATGCGGATCAAGCCGGATAATGGCCGTGCGCCGCCGATCTTGTGAAGGCATGGGCGGCATGATGATTGCCGAAAAGATGAAGCAGCTCAAAGCGCGGCTGGCATGAACCTCATGGTTTTGTGAGCCGCGCAAGCGCAAATCACCCGATGAGGCCAGACGCGCCAGCTTGATCACATTTTGCGCCCGTTCATTATCGACTTCATTTTCAAGTTCATCCACTGAAACAGGAAGGCAGCTCATGCCGATTGCAGATGATAGCGAAGCCTCGGTGGCATTGGCGCTCTTGATCATGCCTTCAGGCCCGTGCAAAAGCCGCAGCACATTTTGCAGTGTGGATTTTCCGGTTTCAGCATCACCCGTGATAAAGATCATCGGTCGCCAATCCAGCGCACCGCCCACCATACCAGCCAGCGCTTGACCAAGCAGCAACCAGCCATCAATCAAAGGCCTTGCCATGCGCCATGTGCGAAACAGATCAATCAATTCGCGGGCAGGGCCATGTTCGCCGCCGTCCACTGGAATATCATAAGGCCGGATCAAAGCCGTATCAGCCGTATAAACAAAGCCATCAAAGCGGCCCGGATCGCGCAAGGATATATTGCCGTTTTCGTCAACCGACCAAAGCTTATCACCACAATGAAACACCAAGCCGCCCGTGGCTTCATCCAGCCAACCACCCGGCCCGCGCACACGGTCGAGTGATTTCCACACGCCAAGCCGCGAACAGGCATTCATCAAAGCTTCCATGCCGTCTGCCACTTTAAAGCCCGTGGTGCGCCACTCATAGCCGACGATTTTTCCCTCTTTGTCTTTGAGGGTAAATTCCTTGCGTTGCGGCCAATAATCATAGAGCAAGCCAGTCTTTGGCGAGAACAGCGCCCGCATTCCAGTTTGCGAATGATCCTTGAATGAGAGTGGAACCAGCTCACGCAGCGGGTTCAGATAAAAATAAGTAGAACCGCGTTTGCCCAAAGGAATAACGGGGCAGCCTTTGGGCAAGCCATATTCATTGGTGTCATCGCCATCATGCGGCGGCGGAGCATCATCGCCTAAAGGTATGGAACCGTGATCGGGTAAGCCAACATCATCAGCCACAGCATTGCCACCACCCATGCCAGAAGCAGCGCCCATTGCAGACGCTCTAATCGGAACCACCTTAGCGCCTTCAATTTTCTTGCGCAGCTTTTTAATCTTGCCACCATCGCCACCATCCCCCACATCCTCCGTCATCAGCCCGCCGCCTTATCCATCAGAAAATCATTATCGTCGGAAAAGCCAGCTTCCGTTTCAATCACCCGCACATCGCCACATTGTTTTTGGTGGGCTTCAACTGCCTTATCAAAAGCCAACAAACCTTCACGCTTCAAACCATTTTCCTTGACGAGTATGCGCGTGGTGACCGTGGCAGGAATTGCCACCGTGGCCATATTGCCAAGGCTCACTGTTGAGATGACGCGCAGTTCAGGCGAAGCCAGTGCATAGCAACAGGCGGTTTCATAGCCTTCAGCCATCAACACCGTATCACCTTGCGGCGCACGGCCCAACGGGCAATCTGCTTTGCCCTTGGACACAGACACATGCCCACCCGTCACATTGCCATAAGACAATTTCAGTGATTTCAAAACGCCTTTAGGGTTTGGCCGCTTGATGACGCGCCAGACGCCTTGCTCGCATTCCAGATAAGTGCGGTGCACAGCGGCAAATTTGCCGTCTGGCCCCGTGACGCACAACACCATGGCAGGGCGCATAGTTTTGGTGGCGTAATCTAAAATCTCAGGCGCATAGCGACACGCACCGGTCGACGGCAATTTCCGAATATCAATGGCGCGGTTGAACAAATAATCATCAACCGGCGTTCCCACCAAATCAGCTTGCGCCTGATAGAAAAAGATTTGCTTGGCAGCGCCCAATCGCTTCACGTCATCAGCATCAGCACGGGCCTTGGCTTGCTTTTCTTTTTCTTCCATGTGGCGACGATCCGCCGCCAGCTTGATATAATCACCACTATCTAAACCTAAAAATTGCCGCGCCCACCCAATGGCTTCAGGGCACATTTTCACGCCATATTTGGCAAATGAAATCAGGTTCAGAATATCACCGTGGGTGCCCGCGCCAAAATCTTTCCAATCGCCGGGTTTACAATTGCGCGAAAGACCATGGCGCATCATGATTGACAGAGATTGCCCCGGATTGCCCGACACATCACCCAACATCACACGCGGGCCTTTAACATTCACGCCATAAAGTGTTGCCACAACGCTTTCAGCCCGTGCCGAAAGCAGCCGCACAATTTCTTCAATGGCAATGGGCGCACCGTGGCTCATACGTCTTGCCACCAATAATTTTCTGTGCTGCGCGGATCAGGATCAGTAAATGCCGACGAGCGCGAAAGCCCAAACACTTTCACCGCCGCCCATAACAAATCGCGCACCTCTTGGTGGCGCAAGGTCAGAACTTGAGCAACATGGAAGCTATTAAAAAGCGCTTGTTCGCCCGCCGACCAATTTTCAGAGACGTGGGAACGATCTTTAACATCCTTTGCAACCACAAGCATTGCTGCAATTGCGCGATCCATATATTTTTTGGGCACATCACCCGTAACCACCAGCGGAACGCAAGCCGCAGCCAGAGCGCGGAAAGGATCACTATTCGGCATCGGCAACCTCCAACACATAGCCTTGCTTGGGGTAATAGGTGATTTCCGCACCAGCCAAAGCCAGCTTGTCGCGCAGCTCTTCGAGGTCGCGGCCAAATTTGATATTGCTGTTATTCCAGATATGCAAAAACTCATGCAGCTTTACCGGCATCACAGCATCACTCAGCAGCACACACAAAGCCTGTTGACGCTCATTCACATCAATCAGCGCATTGCCGACCATGACTTCACAGCGCCGTTTTTCAGAGCATAGTCGCCGCTTCTGAATTTGAGCCGCATCGCTCATAGCGTAACTCCCTCTTGATGTTCAGCCACGCTGGCCAGATGATCGCGGCGCTCACCTTCCAGCAGCATCAAAGCCAGATGCAGCTTGGTTAGAGTGCGCACCAAGCCGCGCCCATCTTTCAGGCGAGCAGGGGTAGCCACACTCACCCCCGCCTTGGCGCAAATGGCCTTGAGCGGAATGCCAGATTGCTTGGCGCGTAGTTTCAGCTTGTCTATGTCGAGAACAATTTGCATAATTGCGCATTAGATTTTACCTTTCGGTGATTTGTCAAGTCCATGTTGAAGTTTGTGAGTGAGTTTGAGGATTGCTTAAATGGGCCAAGGAGTGTGCCCATGAATTCGAACGTGCAAAATTATGCCGCTTGGCAAGATCGTTACCGCCTATGGATTGAGCAGATTTGTGAAACCAACTCCATCACCGCCACTGAAATTGCCAAACGCATTTCGGCTTCGCCATCCACCATCACCCGTCAAATCAAACCCGGCTGGACGCGCAAACCCTCATTGGATGTCTTGCGCCGGATCAGCTCAGCATTTCGTGTGGCTATCCCGCCTGAACTCATTGGTGCTGTGGATGTGCAAGGTTTTGCCGAACCCGATATCAGTCCAATAACTCCGGAATATGAGCCAGAAGAGGGCTGGAATGCCAATTTGAGTGACTGGCAGGTGCGCAGCCATTCCTTGGCCGCATTGGGCTGCATGCCCGGCGATCATATCCGTTTTGACGCCAGCCTTGCGCCCATGTCAGGCGATATTGTGATAGCCCAGATTTACCGTATCGGACAACCCGGAGCCGATACCGTTATGAGGCTTTATATGCCGCCATTCTTGGTGGCCGCAGAGCTTGGTGCACCTTCGATTGCGCCGATCAATATTGACACATCAGGCCGACATATGGCGATCATGGGAACCATGATTAAGCGCTGGACATTGCGCAAAACAAAGGCCGCTTAAAAATATTTTCTTAAATTATTCAAAGCGCTTAGCGCATTTTTGCGCCCAGTTGTGCGCAATTTGGATTATTTCACTTGCGCATTCTGGATAATCGTGCATTTTAGTGGCGTGATTTGGCCCCTTATGGCGAGTTTGATACACATGAAACATTTTGACCCAGCAAAACATGAAGATGTTTTGACCTTTCAGGAAACCGCAAAGCTGTTGCGGGTTTCGCCGCGCACATGGTCAAGACACTGGAAAAGCTATGTCGCTACAAAACGCTTCCCCGCGCATTTATCCGGCACCCGCAGCCATCCACGCTGGAGCCGCACCAAGGTTTTAGATTGGATTGAAACCAATGGCGGCAGCGAGAAAGCGCCCGCCTTGGATGACGACAGCGAAGACCACCGATTTAACCAAGCTTGCGAGGAATATGCCAATGCAGCTCGTTAATACCACAATTGCGATATGTGAAGGGCCGCAAACCGCAGCGACACTTGAGACGGCAATGCCAAGCATCAGTGTTATCGTGGTGCCCAAGCAACGCCAAAGCTTGAAGCAACAATCGCTTGATCACATGAAACATGTGGTGAGCCGCAATGAACCACTGCAAGCGATTTATCTTTTGGCCGAACTTTTTCATGTGAACCGCGACCGCATTACCAAAACGCTGAATGACTTGATTGCCGACGACATGGTGATCAAACACAAAACCACCAATGCCCAGCGTTTTGAAGTGGTGGGATTTGGCTTTACGGTTTGGACGAAAAAAGGGCGGCGCAATGATCATGGCAACTCAGACAATATTGTCGTGAAACCCTGCATCACTTGCGATGTCAATTTTCCCAGCACTCACAAGCATCACCGCATGTGCGATCTTTGCAAAAAGAACGCCTGAACGATTTTAACTGTCAGTTGCGTTCCCGCGTTTAACATTTTTCAGGAGAATTTTATGTTTAAAGAAGTCAGTTTCATCAATGCCGGAGCCGTGACAGGCAAGGGCTTTTTCAACACCGCACTTATCATCAGCATCATGCCCGGTGGCGAAGGCAGCGCCGTGGGTAGCGTTCTCATTCCGTTTGGCGGCCAGCCCGTGGCCGTGGCTGAAACGCCGGATTATTTTGTGCCATCAGATCGACCGAAAGCAAACATCAATTCGGGAGCGATGAAAATGCCAGAGACGCAAAGCTCACCCGAAACTTTGCCAGACACCGCAGCCGCAACGAGTGGCGAAATTCCTACCACCACAGAACCTGTGCCACCCGTTGAAGCCACAGCCAGCAGCACCGAGGCAAGCAGCAACAAACGGCGCTAACCCCAATCTTCAGGCGTGTCTCCCGCCTGAAGCTCGACGCGGTGCATTCAAAGCCACCACAGCACCATCCCCCATGGAAGAGTGCGCCGCGTTTTTTTTCAATCCCCATCACAAAGTGCAAATTATGGCCAAGATTGATGCTCCCCGATTTTTCACAACCCGTGCCCGCAAGGGCGGCTCTTATCATGTGTGGCAACCCGCATCGCGGATGATTGCCATGGGCTGGAAGGCATGCCCCTTGGTGCAATCCGATGGCACTAGAAGCCCCACCAGCATCGCCATCACCCAAGCTGAATGGCTGAATGCAGTTTACGATTTGATCACCACGCAAAACCAAGCGGGCGCACAGCTCGCCCTTGAAGCGTGGAGCAAAGGCCTCTCCGGCGATAGCATCGGCCTCAAGCTGAGTGCCGCACCCTTTGTCGCCTATGATTTTCCCGCGCTCACTGGCCAGCCCTTGCCACGGGTGCAAAAGCAAAGCTTTGCCGCATTGACCGCCGAATATTTAAAGTCGCCGCGCTTTCACCAATTGCGCAAGCGAACCGCACTTGATTATGGCAACATGCTGGATGATTTTTTGCCACTGTTAGGCCAAGAACCCGTGCGGGCCTTGCGCCGCAAAAAACTGCTCAAAACCTATGAGGCTTTAATCAAGCGCCATGGCAAGGCCTCTGCCAATGCTCGCATGCGCGTGTTAAGCGTGTGCCTGTCTTATGCGCTTGATCTGGAATGGCTGGATTTCAACCCGCTTTACAAATTTCGTTATCTGGCCACCAAGGGTCGCATTCGTGTGGCCACCGAGCAAGAGGTTGCAGCTCTTGTTGCCGCAGCACTTTCATTGCCACCCAGCAAAAAATATGCAGGGCCACGTTATGACGCCGTAGGCCTCATCATGGCCGCAGCTTTAACCGGCCAGCGCCGGGGTGATCTGTTGCAAAACATGCCGCGCCGTGAATTTCTCGAAGGTCGCTTTGGTTTTCAAAACGCCAAGACCGAAACTTATATCAATCTCGAAGTGATCGGCGAACTGACACAAGCCGGAACCACCATGTTGAATGTGTTTGAACAGCTTTGGGGCAATCTCGATCAGCGCTTTGCCGAACTGAAATTGCGCAACCGCAAATATTGGTTTCGCCATATGATCGAAACGCCATTGTTGTGGAACCTTGACACAGGCTTGCCGCTCGACGGCGCATCAGCCGCACGGTTATTTGCACGGGTGCGATTAGAAGCAGCCAAGCTCTGCCCCAGTGTGGAGCGTTTAAAGCTGATGGATTTCCGCGACTATATGGTCACCTCATTGTTTCGTGCGGGCTGCACCGATGCTGAAGCATCCGCAATCACCGGCCATAGCGAAGCGTCAATCAGTTTGAAGCGCAAACATTATGTTGAGCGCCACGATCCGGTCATCGCCAATAACGCCATGGCCAAACTCAAAACCCACCGCACCAAAGGAGTTGCTTGATGCACTGGATATTAATAATGATTTTAAGTGGCGGGATTGATCACGTAGAATTTGCTTCACAATATGATTGCGAATTTGCCCATCGCCAATTTCTTTTGCATTCACCGCTATCAGGTGGCGCATTTTGCGCACCAAAAGGCACATCATCATGACCACGCCTGAAAACACCTTTCGCGCCACAGCGGCCAATCTAGCAGATGCAGCAACCACCGATAAAGAAATGTCTTTGCTGATTGATTGGCACCGCAATCAAATGATGGTGCACGAAAACGCCATTGCCATTTTGCGCAAAGCTCAGATGCACACGCGCTTTGTGATAGATGCCATGCACGAAGAAACCACCGACCTCAAAACCAAAATCGAACAAGGGCAAAGCCAATGAGAATGATCGACAAAATAATCCACCGCACAAAAACTTATCAGTGGCTTCTCAAACAGTGCACACAACAAACTGTGCTGCTCGGGCGCGTTTCGATGGAGATTGATAACATTCTCATTCTTCACCGCAAAGAGACAGCAACATGGGATAAAATGGAAGCGCAGTATTTTGAAGCGATTAACGGCCTCGTCACATCGAGCGACACGCCGTCACGCTGGAAAAAAGCTTGCAATCACATCATGGTCAAACGCGCCATGGCCCGCAAAGATGAGCAACGCCGTCACACGAAAGTGGTGACACCATGACCGAGGATCAAGCAAAGTTGAAATGGTGCCCATTCACGCAGGTGGAGCAAGATGCACTAGGCAGATTTTTTACCAATCGTACCGCCCCGGATGTACCAAACAATCATTGCTGCCTTGGCTCTGGTTGCATGGCATGGAAAAGAAACGAACCTTACAACCAAAGTAATACCAGTGGTGAATGCGGATTTATCAAATGCCCGTAATCGCAACACTCGATCCCGAAAATGGTGAGACGTTCAAATTCTATTTTCAAGATTTCAACGTGCCCCCCACTTACATCACCATGTATGACAGCCTGTGGACTTGGCTTCCCAACTTTGACGCCACAAAATCCCCCTTGCGCGTCACCTATAAACGCTTGGGGAGAACCTGCGTCACCGACATGCCCACCATGTCTCCCCAAGATGAAAAAGATTTTGAGAAAACCAAATGATTAGGCAAGCCAAATTTATTCAAGCGAGCTGTTGCAAACACGGCAAAGTCGCCCTCTATTTGCTCAACAAAAATAGAAATGCATTTGCCGTGACATCGATGGATTTCAAAATATTCATGGCGCTTTGCAATAATGTGATCACCGAACATGAGCAAGGCGGCTTTAACTGCGACGATACTCATGATCATCATTGAGAAAGCCAAACCATGACACATTTCACATGGCCTGAACATTGGACAAGCGAACAGGCTCGCACTCAATACTATAGCTTGCGCATGATGATCATCGGGCAATCAATCAGATTGGAGCTTTTGCTTCTCGAAAATCCTGCCAGAGCCAAATCCAAGCGCCAAACCTTGGCCACCAAACTGGCCATCGCAACCCGCGCTAGTAACCAGATTTTTAGAAAGTATGCGAGAGCGAAATGAAATATTCCCTAGAGCATTTTGATACTTTGAAATGCCCTATTTGCTGTGCGCCAACGGAGCCGGAAAAGGTAAAACCCGGGCCAATTGTTTTTTACAAGTGCAAATGCAAAACTTCATGGCGCATCGATGCTGACGGTGACATAACGCACCTGAAAGAAAGTAACGCGTTTGATGAATATGGAGATATTGGCAATGCCCATTCGCCCTGAACGCAAGCACCTCTATCCCACCAACTGGAAATCCGAAATCGTGCCGATGATCAGAGCGCGGAGTGGGGATATGTGCGAGATTTGCGGAGTTAGAAATAACTCGATCATTTGCAGAACGGTTGACAAACAAGATTGGGCATATCTAACAAGCGATGGTCGCTTGGGCGATATTATACTTTACGTACCCGTTACCATAGAAGGGGCGCTTGATGGCGTCCCGCATTGATTCGGCAAATTTTGCTTTCGATATGATCGACGCTTGTATCCCGCAAGGAGGATGTGGCGTTATGATCTATCAAGCGTTTTTTGATGAAAGTGGCACCCACGCGGGCTCACCACTGATGACCGTTGCGGCTTATGCGTTCACTAAAACCGGAGCTCGGCAATTTTCAGAGGCGTGGGCGCGAAAGCTCAAGAATTATAGTTTATCGTACGCACACATGACGGACTGCGCCACAGGAAACGGGGAATACTCCAAGATGAGCCTGCAAGATCGCATCGATAGCGAGAAAGACCTGATTATGCTCATCAAGAAACACAGTGTGGCGGGGGCTGCGGTTTCTATAGATACTGCTTACTATGAAAAGGCAATGTCAGGAGGCGTTCATGTGTACGGTGCTTACACGTTCATTTTATTGCAAGTAGTGGATCGCATAAGCAGAGTAATTGCGAGCCGCGACAGCAAGGCTTCGGTGAGCTATTTCTTTGAAAGTGGCCACGAAAGTGCAAATGAGGCGCATCGTTTCATGAACTCAATAAAAACTTACGGCGGTAAAGTTGGAGATAACTACGCTGCTCATGTTTTTGTGGATAAAAGAAAGTTTCTACCATTGCAGGCCGCCGATATGATGGCTTGGCAGTATCGGCACTTTCTCGTTCGTGCCGCTGCCGGTCATCCTCCACGCAAAGACTACATAGCCCTAATTCAAGAAAGTGATTATTACGCTGATATTGACAATAGCAGAGTAGACTGGATGGCTGGCATGATCAAAAAAGCAGACCCTCAGAACACTCTCGGGCCATTTGATCTGTTGCAAAGGATCAACCAATATCTACTTTTGCACGGACTTCCTGTTTGAAGCTTTGGGTGGAACCAAACTCTTAATGGCCGCTTCAAACTTTCCTATGCTTTCATCAACATCAAGTTTCCGAGCGGTCGCAATAAACCGCGCGGATTGTTCTTTATCGTCTTCTTTTGGCTTTGTAATTTTTGGCTTTGTTTTTGATGGCATAGGGCTTTGGCCCCTCAGTTAATCGTTCGATAAGTCAGGCGCTTTCCCACGATACCCTTGATCGCAAGAATAGTGCGGGCTTCGTCATTAACATTAAGTGCAATCCGGTTGCTATAGCGGAAATCAAATTCCGACAGATAACGCTGCAAATGCTTCTCGCTGCAATGCTGGTATATACCCTTCATACCGCGTTTGAAAATACTGAAATATCCTTCGACAGTATTGGTGTGAACGGTGCCGCGAACATACTCACCGCCACTATGGCGCACGGTATCGTGAGACTTAAACACCTTGGCCAATGGGGTATAGAGGGTGCTTTCATCGGTGTGTAGGACAGATGATCTATGCAGATTGTTCATCAAGACATCACGCACCGAAAGCTGGTTGATCTGTGGTGCATAGAACGAACGTGCTTCACCACCACGCCTCACAAGCGCTACAACGGCACGTTTGCCAGACAAGCTAGTCTTGCCGCTTTTGGTGCGCTTGGTGACATGCTCTTTGTCTCCAAAATAAGTTTCATCAGTTTCTATGATGGAACCTTCGCCGCCCATCGGCTCCATGCCAACTACCCGCATTGCTTCACGGATGCGGTGCGACATGAACCAAGCGGTTTTGAGGGTAACGCCAAGGGTGCGGTGCAATTGATTTGAGCTAATACCCTTTTTGCTTGATGACATAAGGAACATGGCTTGCAGCCAAAGGTGCAATTTCACATGGCTGCTTTCAAACACAGTATTTACCTTCACAGTGAAAGGCTTGCGGCATTGATAGCACTTATAAACGCCCATCCGAGTTGATTTGCCTTCCATCTTGCCAATGCGCTCTACACCACCACAATGAGGGCAGACTGGCCCTTGCGGCCAAACCCGCGCCTCTACAAATTTGTAGGCGGCGGCTTCATTGTGGAAGTGTGGCTGAGTGAGAACGGATGACATGAGATAACTCCTTATGCATCCTATGTAATACATCTATTTGGGTACGTCAAGTATAATATCGCCCCAGAGAACCTTGCCCACCTCTGCCAACTCCACCACAACCGCCACGATGCAAAACACCGGGCAGCAAATAGAAAGGCGAGAGTATGACTAAAGATGAAGAAAAAAAAGCGGCTTACGAATATTTTTGCAGATGCTATCCCGACTGGAATTTTTTAGAGCACCACAGATTTAAGAGCTATTTACCACCATCATTTATTTCAATGGAGCACCCGATCAGCAGATATGATATTAACATACCTTTCTCAGTCGAATATTTTGAATATCAAGTCATCGTTGAATATAAAGCTATTTCTTCACTGATTTCACTTAAAAGAATTCGCGTGATGTGCGGGACAACTATTGTCGATGAAAGCATAACAGATGTGGTCAAAGATTTTCCCCAACGCCGCCGCGTCTAACGTTAGACAAGCTTAATGTCTAACTGCGCACCATTGCTCACATTAAGTCCTTGAAAAATGGTGCCGGTTGCAAGATTCGAACTCGCGACCCCCTGATTACAAATCAG
>CAXTKN010000001.1:26456-48689 GCA_964244805.1 uncultured Aestuariivirga sp. | reverse complement strand
TTGTTGCGATGGGCCAGTTCCCTTGCCATTGATAATTGCCTTTGCTCCCATTCTTTCCTTTCGCTGATGTCGTGAATTGCGACCGAAATTGATGTCACTGTTCCATCTGGAGATCGAACCGGAGCCAATGCGACCACTATATCTACCACAGTGCCATCTT
The DNA here is from genome assembly GCA_964244805.1 of uncultured Aestuariivirga sp. Lineage (GTDB taxonomy): Bacteria > Pseudomonadota > Alphaproteobacteria > Rhizobiales > Aestuariivirgaceae > Aestuariivirga. The sequence goes on along the minus strand of CAXTKN010000001.1, from coordinate 48,529 downwards.
TCCGCAGTCTGCGTGCTTCGTAGGGTGTTACAACATCACTGGACAGCACCCTGTCAAGCAATTGCCGTTGGTGTTCTTTTTGATCGGGTCTTGCCAAAATGTTCACATTTTTTCCAATTGCCTCGTTAGCGCTATAGCCAAAAAGCCTTTCAGCTGCAGGGTTCCAGGTCTCGATTATGCCTTCGAGTGTCAGACCAAATAGCGCATCGTGAGAAGCCATAGCCACTGCGGCAAGACGTGCATTGTAAGCTTCCTCAAACCTGTGTTCCGAGCTAATTTTGGTAACGCCTAAAAATCGAATAATTTTGCCTGATTGATTTCGGTGCGCGCGTCCTGAGTCTATTACGGTGACGTAGTGGCCGTCACAATGTCGGATACGATATTCCAAAATATAATGGTCGTTTGGTTGGAGATCATTTGACGATTGTAAAAATTTCAGCCGTTCTTCATCATCCGGATGGCGCAAAGAGGACCAGCCTTCGATATCTTCTGAAATTTCACCAGCTTGCCAACCCAGCAAGCGCGTAAAACCTGGACTGCGCCACATTTTATTGGTCGTAACATCCCAATCATAAATCAACGCGTCTGCCGCTACCTCAGCTAACGCCAAACGCTCGGTTGCTAATTTTAATTCGAGTTCGAGCGCTTTCTTTTCTGTAATATTTTTCGTCGTACCATAAGCCAGAGCCGCCGCTCCGTTTGAGTCACGATCAAATTTCCCTTTCATGTTCCAGCATAATTTTGATTTATCTGGATCAAGGCCCGAAAATTCTAACGCATAGTCAACGCCATGCCCTTGTTTTGCAATTTCAAATTCTTGAATAATGCGAAGACGATCTAAATCAGTTAAAAAGAAGAAGCTTTGTGCTGGGTTATCGGATAATTGCTCTTGATCGCACCGAAGTATGCGCGATGCGTTAGAACTCCAAGCCATCTTATCTGTGATAAAATCAATTTCCCATGCAAACATATCGTCGGATTCAGTCGCGGTTCGCAATCGTTCTTCGGAACTTGAAGTCTCAATCTTTGCCAATGGTTTCGCCCAAAATAACTATATGTTGTCATCAGATTTTTAACACTTTTATTGAACGCAGCAGAAGGAATTTTGGACTATTACATTGCTCTAAAATCCACTTTTGCGACATTGTCTTTATAATCTTTCTTTGGATCTGAGCCTAAGATCATTTTAATCCCTGCAATGATACTTGAACCACTCAACCAAACCTCACCGTTGGTTGGATTAAAACGTAAAAGAGCTAATTTGGGATCATCCTTTCCGCCTTCATACCAAGCGGCAACAAAGCTATTCCAGAGGCGATCGATTGTATTTTTGTCATTATCCAGCGTCAGTTCACCGTGGATGGTCGCATATAAATCATGGCCTTTAGAAGTGAAAGTTCCAACGCCCTTATTGCTTCTGCCGATATTTTTAACTAGAGCGTTTTCAGTTGAAGTGAAAAACCAAATTGAAGTTTTGTCTTGCTCAATTTGTGCTGTCATGGGTCTGGCGTGACCGTCGTCGACGTTCGCAATGGCAAGCATCACGACCATGTCCGAAGACAGGGCTTTCCAAAATTTTGACTTCAATTCTTGTTCAGTGTGCATATCAAAAACTCCAGCTCGTTGTGTGCTATAACGTACTGTTGAATACAAAGTTCCTGATAATCATCGTTGAAACCAAAGTTCTATTGGAGCAATATTTGATGGATGTTGTTAGGAACAACTTTTGGTGATTAAATAACGAGGAGTTAAATCTAAAAACGATTCAAAATATTGGCGGGTAGGCATTTACCTAGAATTTTGGATATTTTAGAGTAGTCACCTCAAAGTTGAGTACAACGAATGTGAGGCGTAGTGCTGTGACTGACAAGAAAAACATTCCGAAAGAGCCAATTAGCAATGCGCTTTTCGGGATAGTTACTGCTGCAACCGATGGAACCATAATCAGCGCGAATTCAACGTTTTTGAGTTGGATGGGGGCAGAAAGGGAAATCCAGATTTTAGGTCGAAATTTCGGCGATTTGCTCACTGTTACAAGTGCAAGGAATTTTAAAACAGAATATCTACCAAAGTTGTTGCAGCAGGGCATTATAGATGGTGCGGCAATGCACTTGGCTTTGGAAGATGGTGCGCTCGATGTCGTTGTTAGTTCAAATATTGAAGCTGGTCTCCATGGCAAGCCAGCAACTATACATATGGTTCTTCTACGTTTACAACAATCGAACAATAGCGATGATAGAATTTCGCATTTAGAATTTGATGCCATAGAGGCATTGGCGGCTGCAAATATTGCGTTCAAGTCGATGTTAGAAAATTCTCCATTTGGAATTTATGCGGTTGATGCAGACTTCAAGCTTGCACTTGTGAGCAAGGGCGCGCAGAAAATTTTCGAAAACATCCACCCTCTGATAGGGCGTGATTTCTCTGAAGTTCTGCGTTCTATTTGGCCGGAACCAGTTGTTGAGGATCTGATTGCAATATTTCGCCGCACACTGAAAACGGGTGAACCTTATAATGCTCCAACTCTTATTGAGCGACGCCAAGATATAAATGAGACTGAAACCTATGATTGGAAGATCGATCGGCTTAGGCTTCCCGACGGGAGATTAGGTGTCGTATGCCATTTCTATGACCTGTCCGAACGCGAAAACTATGAAGCTACCTTACGACAAAGTGAAGAAACTTTGAGATTAAGTGTTTCCGTCGCTGGGTTGGGGATCGGTATAATTGATTATTTAGCAGATACAATTTCGCTCGATGTTATTGCGGCCAATTTGTTCGAGCTGAGTTCAAACATCCCGATGAACCGCGATGTTCTCCATAGTCGTTTTCACCGCGATGATGCTGGAGCTTTAGCCAATGAAATCGCGAGCGCTATGGAGCCGTCAAGTAACGGGTTTTTATCTTTGGAACACCGTATTGTTCTTCCTGATGGCACTACTCGTTGGGTGAGCGCGCGGAAACAGATTGCATTCGAAAATCGTAAAGGGACAGTTCGCCCTGTCAAAGGATTGCTGGTGTTGCGCGACATCACGCATATAAAGGATGTACATGAACTTCTGCAGGAGAGAGAAACCCGCTTTAGGGGAACCTTTGAGAATGCCGCCGTGGGTGTGGCACATGTTGGCCTTGATGGCGGGTGGTTGATCGTCAATGATAAATTGTGCAGCATTCTAGGCTACAGCAGAGAAGAGCTGACAAGCAAAACATTCCAAGAGGTCACATATGCCGAAGACGTTGCGATTGATCTTGCGCATGTCAGGGAGATGCTTGAAGGCAACATAAAAACTTACTCGATGGATAAACGCTATTTGAGAAAAGATGGTCAACTCATCTGGGCTGGGCTTACTGTCTCTTTACAACGCGGAAGCAACGGAGAGCCGCTCTATTTTATCTCTATTGTGCGTGACATTAGTCAACGGATATTGGCGACTGAAGATTTACGTGAAAGTCGCGCTTACATGCATCATGCGGCACAAAGCGCTAAACTTTCATATGCTGTTCTAGATTTGGAAAAAAATGAAGTTAAAGCAAGCGACAATCACGATATGGTTATGGGCTTTGCAATAGACGGCATCGTTGAAGGTGCCGCGATTGCTGATGTGACAAAAGTGTTTCTTGATCATGTCGTTGAGGGGGATCGTCTCCGTGTCGAGCAAACGCTACTTCATGAACTCAAAGGAGAAATTGTTCCGGTTATTGAATATCGTGTCTTGGGTGATGACGGCAGAGAACGTTGGATCGAAACGAGATCAAATATTCAAGCAGGCGAGCATGATCGGCGCACGAAGATTTTTACGACCTATATTGACATTACGGAACAGAGAAAAGCCGAGGAACGTATTCGCTTATTGATGTACGAAGTCAATCACCGTGCCAAAAATCTACTAGCCGTCGTGCAGGCTGTCGCGAGGCAAACGGCAAAATCTGGTGATCCAAATACATTTGTCGAAAGGTTGTCGGATCGGATTGCTGGTTTGGCTGCCAGCCAAGACCTTTTGGTTTTGAAGGAATGGAAGGGTATTGAAGCAGCTGATCTTGTTCGAGCTCAATTGGGTGGTTTTTGGGATCAGCTGGGTACGCGTATTTCTTTTGGTGGCCCTGAACTTCAATTCTTGCCCGCAGCAGCGCAGGCCATTGGTATGGCGTTACATGAGCTTGCAACAAACGCTTCAAAATATGGGTCGCTGTCGAATCCAACAGGTACTGTCAAAATCAGCTGGGAAATTTTCGGCGATAGCAGGGATATTTTTTCCATGTCGTGGATAGAGCAGGGTGGTCCTCTCGTTAATCCGCCGACGAATCACGGCTTTGGACAAAAAGTTATTATTCAGATGGTGCAGTCTTCATTGAACGGGAGCGCAGAAATTGACTATTTTCCTTCCGGGCTGGTCTGGCGACTTCAATCGCCAACGAGAACTACATTGACTTAAAAAATCGGAGGCGTTTTGATTAACCGATGTGGCTTGATATTTTTATTGTGCCCCAGGCTATTGCAAGCCCCGTGTTTGTGAAAATGGAACCAAATCTATTTGAATTGGTTTAGTTCGGATGGTTTTTGCCAATAATGCGCATGGCGCATCAACGGGAGTGCAAGAAATTGGAAAATCAAATAGAGGAAGAATTTATGGTTTTCCTAGCAGATGGGGCAGAAGGGATTGGGGCTGTCCGGAGAGTAATGGGTTCGAAAATTATTATTTATGTGGAAAATTCTGGCGAGTTTACCATTTCTCGCGATTGCATAAGTGACGTTCATTCAAAAAAGATAATTTTAAATCCCCAGAAGCTCGATGACAAACTGCTCAACGCGATTAAGAAGATTCACAGTTCCGAAGATCCTAATTTGGTCGGGTGAACAAAAAACACCCGACCAGTTGTATTGCTTCAGCTCGGCGTCAACTGCATTTCATTCACTATATAGCCTTCGCTTCACTACATTGGCCAGAACGAGCGAGTTCTAAAGCGCAAATTGTAATTCGATCATGTGAACTGCTCCATCATCGTTCATTACGATTTCGAAAGTGCCATTTCCTTGGCGTTGAGCTTCTTGGCTGAAGCTTTTCGTCTCTTCTCCGCGTGTTACTGTGATGGTGTATTGAGCCGATTTGAATTTAATCGACACATCAAACTTGTTCCATTCTTTTGGAGCTAAATTTCTAACGTGCAAGATGTTGCCTTCTTTCTGGATGCCCAGAATGGCTTCTATTCCTGCGCGGTAGAGCACGCCGGCGGCACCTGTGTACCAAGTCCATCCGCCGCGACCAATGTGCGGTGCCACGGAATAAACATCGGCTGCTATCACATAAGGCTCGACGCGATATCGCGCCACGTCTTCTGCCGTTAATGCGTGATTTATAGGATTGAGAAGTTTGAAGAGATCCCAAGCATTTTCAGATTGGCCAATTTCTGAGAATGCAAAAATAGACCAGGCTGAACCATGGGTGTATTGTCCCCCGTTCTCACGAATGCCCGGCGGATAAGCTTTTATATAGCCAGGGTCTTTTTCAGTTTTGTTGAATGGTGGAGTGAAAAGCAATGCGATCTTTTGGTCGTGTATGATCAATTGTTTGGCGACCTCATCCATAGCTGTTTTTGTGCGGGAAGTATCTGCAACGCCAGAAATCACGGCCCATGATTGTGCTATGGCGTCTATTGTACATTCTTTGTTGGACGAAGATCCGAGCGCTGTTCCATCATCATAGAAAGCCCGGCGATACCAAGCCCCGTCCCAACTTTCCTTCTCCATTGCCTCGGTCAATGTCCTGATTTTTTCGTTCCAAAAACCAGTTTTTTGATCTTCACGTTTGGCTGATATTTTTACAAATTGTTTGAGCGTAGTTATGATAATCCAACCGAGCCAAACACTTTCGCCTTGGCCTCCGGCGCCGACGCGGTTCATTCCATCATTCCAGTCACCTTCGCCCATTAAGGGCAGGCCATGTTTGCCAGTTCCCATGGACTGTTCAAGTGCGCGGACACAGTGTTCGTAAAGTGTGGCTTCTTCATTGAAAAGCGTCGGTTGAAAAAAGGCGTGGGATTCGTCTTTTTGTAATTTTGGTCCGTCGATGAAAGGCACGAGCTCTTCGAGAATTCCGTCGTCTCCGGTAACAGTAACATAACGCGATACACAGTAAACCAGCCATACAACGTCATCTGAAAAGCGTGTTCGAATGCCTATGCCGCTGGATGGCAACCACCAATGCTGCACGTCACCTTCGTGAAACTGTCTTGCGGCTGCACGCAAAATGTGTTCGCGGGTTATATCTGGCCTGCTTAACACGAGAGCCAAGGAATCCTGAAGCTGGTCGCGGAACCCGTAAGCACCACTTGCTTGATAGAACCCTGACCTTGCCCACATGCGGCATGAAAGCGTCTGGTAGAGAAGCCAACCATTAAGCATTAAATCAAAAGCAGGATCAGGTGTTCTCACTTCTACAGCACCCAATACTTTCGCCCAATATTGCTTGATGTCGTTGAGGGTTTTATCGCCATTTTCTGCACGGTATTTTGCAATCATTGTTTGTGCCGCGCCTAAATTAGATGCTGCTCCCAAAGTGATTATGACGTCTTGATGGCCCCCCGGTTCTATTGCTATTTTCACTTGCATTGCTGCGCATGGGTCGAGCCCTGCGCCTACTCGATTTGATAACTCTCTGCCCGGCGCCAAGCCCTGAGGATCAGCCAATGTTGAATATCTCCCAACAAATTCTAAACGATCGGCAGTCCAGCTTTTGTGTTTGCCTTGCATATCCACATAGACAACTTGATTTTCGAACTGCGGTGTCCATTTGTTTTGTACGACGAGTGCACCTGTTACGGCATCAATTTCAGTTGTGATAAATTGAGCCGTGGCCGGACGAGAAGCGCCGAGTACCCACTCAGCATAAAAGGTAACAGCGAGGTTTCGAGTTGAAGTGCCGTTGTTAAAAATTCTCAACTTTGAAATCTTCACTGAATCCGTAAGCGGCACATATTGCGACAGTTCCATTTTCAATTGGTCGACTTCGCGTTCAAACACGGTGTATCCATATCCATGGTGTACAACATAGTTTCCACTTTGATCACGGAGCGGCAGGAGAGTTGGGCTGGAAAGAGTTCCTGAGTTGATATCTGTTACATAAAATGCTTCGCTGGCCTTGTTCGAAATAGGATCATTACGCCACGGTGTAAGCTGCATTTCTTTGCTGTTGCCAACCCATGTATAGCCAGCGCCATCAGATGAGGTGTGGAAACCAAATTTGGAGTTGGCGATTACATTTGTCCAAGGTGCAGTGGTGGGTCCGTCGGCACTTGGATAGATAACATATTCTTTGCCATCTTCACTAAAACCACCCAAGCCATTATAGAAGTGTTTGTCGGTACGGTTCAATCTACTACGGGTAGGTAATTTGGCTTGACGTGTAAATTCCTTTGACCGTGATGTGGTTATGTTTGTTTGGGCACGTAGCCTGCTGAGTTGGACTGCAAGGCTTCCGCGGCGCGCGTATATTACAATCCGAGCCGCGGCCGCCAGAACCTTTAAAGCGGTTTGCGATGTAATGTCTGCACGAAGTATGAAAACATCTCCTGCACCACTGCCTCGTTCTGACTGATTTGGCGCCTTTAATTTGCGCACCAATGCTTCCAATGCCAGCTGAAGATCTTGGACATATGAAGCTCGCCGATCGTTTAAAATTACAAGGTCAACTGCCAGTCGCTTTGATTTCCAATATTCAAAAGCGCGCACCACTTGACGAACGACTTCTATATCTTCGATTGTGTCAATCCGGAGCAGTATAATTGGCCGGTCGCCAGAAATGCTCAGTGGCCAAAGGTCATTTTGTGCGCCAATGTCGTTTGCGATGATAAAATTAGCAGACCGCATTGCTGCGTTAGCATATATCACCGAGCTTCCAAGTTCCTGAAATAGATCTGCCTCGTCCGGTTCGATAGAAAGGTGGCGAAGTTGAATCTGGCCTTGAGTCCATGCCATCATTAAGGCGCGGTCAAAGGCTGAAGATTGTGAGTGATGGTCAATAATGTCGAGTAACGCTTCTCGGCTGGAGGCGACCAAAGTCCATAGTGTGACAATCGTTTTGCGCGCACGTGGCACGCGGACTTTACGACGAAGTGCAAAAATTGGATCTAACACGGCTCCCGTAGTATTCGACAGAGCGGTCGTGGAAGCCATTGCTTGTGGATTGCATACATCTCTGCATCTTCCGATAAACCGGCCCCGGTCCGTTTCATATTCAAGCAGGCCAGTATTTTCACTATTGGTCAACATGATTTGAGCGACCCAAATCTCTGGATCTGTTGGAGAGCGTTTTCGACGCGTAGCAATTAATGCATCAACACCTGCAACAAATTCAGTTTCAATAAATAATTTGGAAAATGCCGGGTGGGCCGTATCTGCAGATTGTTGGGACAAGACGAGTTCTGCAAAAGATGTAATCTCAATTTCGCGGGCCGTTAGTCCTTTGTTTTCTATGGTGAGTCTTCTTGCCTCTGAATTACTTTCAGGGGAAATAATACATTCCATCGTTGTTTTCCAAATGCCTTCAGTCCGAGCGAACTCAACTTTATGTTCTGAAAAAATAGCCGTTGAATCATCTGAAGTTTTTGCTGGCATGTGTGCAGCCGACCACCAATTTTTAGCTCGGGGCTCGCGCAAATAGATGAATTGGCCCCAGTTGTCTTCCACCGGATCTTCTTGCCATCGGGTTATGGCAAGGCCGTTCCATGAACTGTAACCTGCTCCGGCCGCTGTTAGCATCGTTGTAAATTGGCCGTTGGAGAGCAGTTGAGTCTGAGGTGAATTGCCTGCGTGCGGACTCAACATACGAGGTTCAGTCGGTGCAAGATCGTTAACTTGAGATACTGCAATTGATTCTTTTGGCGCGGATGCCATCACATCGCGCGGAGCCCGTTCTTGTAAAAGCAACTCCGCTGCGCGGATACGTGGCTCGTTATGAAACCAGTCTCGGGCCATTCCTGACCTGACGGCGTTGAAGATTGCAACTATGGTCATGCCTTGATGATGCGCAAAATAGGCGCGTATGACTGTAAAATCTTCTCCTGGTTGAAGGCGGGCCGGGGTGTAATCGAGAGATTCATAGTGACCAAAAGTACCCAAGGACCCATTGCTTTTTAAATTTTCATAATTGCGTATAGCAAGTCGCGGTGCCACCATTGTCGCAAGCCCTGTAGCATATGGCGCTATAACGAGATTGCTGGAAAGACCTCTTTTCAGGCCTAACCCCGGAACACCGAAATTTGAATATTGATAAGTGAAGCCAACATCACGGGCGCTGAACGCTGATTCTGATATGCCCCAGGGAACCCCATACCCTTTGGCGTATTCAATCTGACGCGCAACGATCAATTTCGCAGTTTGGTCGAGCATGCCGTTTGAAGGTCCACGCATCACCAAAGACGGCATCAAATATTCAAACATTGACCCAGACCACGAAACAAGTGCTGCGCCACCTTTAAGTTCAGTCAACGTGCGGCCCAGTCTGAACCAATGTCTGGTTGGCAAATCGCCTTTCGAAATAGCAAAAAAGCTTGCCAGTCGCGCCTCTGAGGCAAGCATGTCATAGCAACTTTCATCTTGCATGCGTACATTTACCCGGTATCCGATTGTGAGAAGATTGCGTTGTTCGTCAAATAGGAAACGGAAGTCCATTCCGTAGGCCATATCTCTGGCAGATGCCGCAAGGCCCACTAGTCTTTGCTTCAAATTTGCGATTTGCGCTTCATTGAGGGATGCATCTTGAAATTGATTATCTATCGTACTTCTCAAAACATTTGACCAATGGATGATTGCGTCTTTTGAATCACCAGACGTTTCAGCAGCAAGACGGGCGGCGGTTGAAAAGATTTTATTTGCCAACAAAGAATGCTCAATCAGTCTGACCGCAAATAATTCCGGCTGTGCTCGGGCTTTTTGCAAGGTTACTTTCATCGCATCAATTTGTTGCAGGAATCCCTTTCGCAAGGGGTTCAACACGCTTTTACTTTTGGGGAGTTTTTTTACCTCTTCGACAAGAATTTCAAGGATATCATCAATTCCGAAACTTCTTTCTGCAGCAGTTTCCGCCTCTAAACCCCAAGCCTCTAAACAATTTGCAAGCGCTATAAGATGGCCCGCAAGATTTCCACTATCGACAGACGAAACATATCTTGGCTCAAGGGGTGCTAAATTTTCAGTATCATACCAATTGAAGAGGTGGCCACGAAATTTTTCTAATTTCTGAATTGAAATAAACGTCGATTCAATTTTTTCCACCGCTTGTGCAATCCCAATCCAACCCAGTTCTCGAGCTGAAGCAGTGGACAGAAGATACAAGCCAATATTTGTGGGCGATGTTCGATGAGCAATAACAGGTTTGGGATCTTCCTGGAAATTATCGGGTGGCAGCATATTTTCAGAAGCTGTAACAAACTGCTCGAAATAGCGATATGTTCGGCGCGCTATTACGCGCAAAGAGCGGCGATCAATTTCTGATGCTGACAATTCATCTTCTAACGCAGTTGAAATGCTTAACCAATGCGCAATTGCTGGTGCAGCCAACCAAATAATTGCAAAAGGTATAATCCAATACCAATCCGGAATTCCTCGCGTGACCACGGCCATCAGAACAATAAAGCCAATCGTCGGCGCACTAGACAGTTGGATGAAGCTTCGCCAGATCCCGGGTTTCACCATCGCCTGCACCTGAGCAGCAGTTGTCCACTCTAAAAGATTTTTCTTGCTGAAAATCAATCGATAAAGCGTTCGTAAAATTGCATCGGCCATCAGCGTGGCCTGATTAACAAGCAGAACGAATTGGGCAGCGCCCAGTGCAAACGCTTGGAAGAGATTATCTTTTACAAATGAAAGATGGAGGCTGGCCGAGGTGCGCGGCGTGATATGGAAGCTATCCACCAGGGTCGGTAAAATAACGGGGACAAAAATTGACAAGAGAATGCCGGTTGTCCAGATCGTGGCAGCGTAGGGACTAAGCAGTGCCCATCCCCAGATCAAAGCCGTGATCTGGGCAATGGGTACGAGAGTGCGCCGCAGATTATCAATCATTTTCCAGCGTCCTAGGGACGGGATAAATCCGCATTTTCGGAAACCCAATATCCACGGCAAAAGCTGCCAATCGCCCCGGGCCCAACGATGTTGCCGAGCCGCTGATACTTCATATTGTTCTGGAAAATCGTCAATTACCTCTACGTCTGACGCAAGGCCAGAGCGCACCAGAACGCCTTCAAGAAGATCATGACTCAAGACGGCGTTATCTGGAACTCTTCCCGCTATCGCTAATTCGAAAGCGTCAATATCGTAAATTCCTTTGCCGGTGAAAGAGCCTTCGTCAAACAAATCTTGATATAGGTCTGACGCTGCAAAAATATATGGATCAATACCGCGTGCTGTCGAGAATATCCTTTGGAAGTAAGACCCAACATGGCCCGTTGGCAATGAAGCTGTAACACGGGGCTGTAGAATGCCATGGCCTGATACAATAAGCCCTTTTACAGGGTCAAACAGCGGCCTGTTCAGAGGGTGCGCCATTTTGCCGATTAACTTTCTGGCGGCATCGCGTGGAAGACGCGTATCGGCATCCAATGTGATTACATAACGTATGTTGTCTGGAACCTTGCCGACGATGGTTTTAAAATTGGTATCAACAGCGCCACGGAGTAATCGGTTCAGTTCATGAAGTTTTCCGCGTTTGCGTTCCCAGCCCATCCACTTGTTTTGTTTTGCATCAAAAATACGTCGGCGGTGCAGCAAGATAAACTGTTTCGTTTCATAACGCTGATTGAGTTCCTCAATTCCAAATCGGGCCCTTTCAACCAAGGCCAAATCAGCTTCTGACGATTCGACATTTGAGTCCAACCAATCGGTGGCGAGTGCAAAATAGAGTTCACCTGGTCCGCTGGATAAAAAATGGACCTCAAGTCGGTTGACCAACTCTTCAGCGCTTTCTCCCGACGTCAAGAGACACGGAATAACAATGAGTGTTTTAAACTTTTCAGGCACTCCATCGCGAAGTGCGAGACCGGGGGACATGCGCGTATCCAAAAGACGGCTGAGTGCCAAATTAATTATTGAAAAGGCAATTTCTGAAGCAGGTAGTAGTGCCGCCGCAATGAGAAAAACCGCCATACTTGTTGAATTAGAATTAGACTGCGAAAATCGGAAAACCAGAGACTCAATGATAAAAATCAAGACTGCTGCAGCTCCAAGATACCCCAACAGCCCTGCGTCGTTTGTGAAGTTACGCAAACGTTTCAAAAAAGGCGGGTTGAAACCGATTTCGTTTTCCAGCTGTTTTCGTCCGCTGCCGATTAACCAATAGCCTGCTTCTTTTGAGCTATTTTCTGCTTTAGAAACATTATCTATGACGCGCTCGACGATGTTAATTTCGGTATGGTCAGAACCTCGTGCGAGCTCTTCAACTGCAGTACGATATAAATTGCGGCTTTGAAAATCCATTTCTTCATATGATGGAATTCTCCGAAGTGATCTATCGACTACACTTACCCCGTCAAACCAAGTTTCCCAATTAATGTCGTCGATTAACCGCATGCTTTGCACAATATTACGTACGGTCACGTTGGCTGCTGCTTGGCGATGGTGCTCATCTGTTACCGCTGTTTCAATCGTGTAGCCCTGGTCAGAAAGTCTACTCTGCAGCCAATTAAGCACTTGAGAAGAGCTATCGTCATCCAGATCGCGCATACGCTGTAAAAGTTTGACAGCGAAAGGGATGCTGATAGGCACAGCTTTTTCAAAAACAACAGCTGGGTTAGGTTCTAATCTGCTGTTTAAAAAACTATCTGCCGCATCATCCGCCGATTCGCGTTCCAGCCTTGCATTATTCATGCGCTGCGAGAGACGACGCAAGTTTTCTATCAAAATCAGGCGAAGTGCAATCGCGGATGCCCATACTTCACCGATCGTGAATGGAGCGACCGTCTGATAAGCGTTTAAAAATGCCGAAAAAGTAATGGGGTCGAAGCGGCTATCTGTATGGGCTACATAGGCCCAGACCGCTCCGAAGATACGTGGATGGCCTTGAAGGGGACCATCGACCAGCTTTGGTAGTTGACGATAAAATCTTTCTGGCAGATCGTCTCTCGTCTGGCTGATTTGTTCTTCGACCAGATGGTAATTGTCAACGAGCCATTCAGCAGCTGGTGTTACGATTTTACCATTTTCGACAGCCTTACCGATGTCGCGGTAAATTCGAAGAAGTGCAGCCGCATTATCGTCAAGTCTCTGCACAACGGAGTAAACCGATATAGTGTTCGAGGTGACAGCCTGAGATTTTGCAAGACTGTGAGCATGTTGTTCAAAACGCTCGATGCCAAATAGCTCTGCACTTATTGGTGACAGATCATCCCAAACAGCAGGGCTAGAATTTGAGAACATATTTTGTGCCTTTCGATTGAACTTGAAACCGATCTCGAAAAGCGACCGCAGGCGGCTCATAACACTGCCGCAAATTCTTCGACTTGTTCCCAATGCGGTCGTGCCAATCCGCTTTCTGATTTAGACTTCATAAAAATTTGGATTGATATTATAATTTGTGATGATCAAGGATTGGATCAGGTAATTCCTTGATCAACTCTTCTGAACCCTCATCGTCGCCTAGAACGTTTTCACGCAACACCGCGGTAGCTGCTTTTTGTTTCAAAACTGGATCGGTGGGTATTGGTGACGTTTCGGATGTCGAGCTTACGCCTGTGCGCCCGATTTCACCGTTTTCAGAGCGAGCGGATTGTGCAAACTTTGCAATTGCTTCAGGGTTTTCTCCGTTGGAAACTTCATTGTCTTCTATGCGCGCGGCCATGATTGCTTGTCTCCTCTGTTTTAGTTGAGAGTAGAACGCCTCATTCAAAAATTGGTTCCACTTTGATCTTCAAGATTTTACTGAGAGAGAAAATTCTTTTGAAAAGAATTTGGCAGTGAGCTTGTATGGAACTTAAACGATAATGCTCCGTTTGAATCACATCTACAGATCAATAAAGGAGTAAAGAAATGGTCACTTCCACAAATCAAAAGCCTCGCCCTATGAGCGCAGTCGATCCAATACTTGAACGGGACGGTGTTAGGAATGAACCGTCGAATGTTCGTATCGAAAATGGAATAAAGAACAAAGGCGGAAATACTTTCGCGTTTGTTGCTTTAGCGCTAATTGTGCTGTTTGGCGGCTACATGTTTTATAGTTATAGCACTTCCGGCAATTCAGTTAGTTCCACAACGAATAAAACAGATGTAGTGCCTCCAGCAGCGGCGCCAGTACCGCCTGCAGCAACCGATGCTTTGCCAAAGGTAGATACGCCGGCTGCGACTGGAGCCACAACTCCCCCTGCGGCTACAGAAACAATCAAGCCAGTCGCTCCGTCGGCTGCGCCCGCCGCTCCGGCAACAACAACGCCGTGATTGACTATAACATGACGAAAAAGCCCTCAGTTCTGAGGGCTTTTCTATTTGATTGATAAATTATTTTCCATTTTCGGCATGACTGTCTAATGAAGTCCGAAGGAAGCGTTTGACGCTCCCCTCGGAAATTTCTTCAATAGAGTCTGGTTACGCCCGATATTGATCCGCGCCTCGAATTAATAAAAACCCGATACGTTCGGCTTCCTCTGTGCGCTTGGTACGTAAACGTTGTTCCGTTGCATTCAATAGTGCGCACACGACTATAGCCATTATCGGCGACTATGGAGCGACCTTCGCCACAGCTGATACGGTTTGATCGGTATGAATATTGTGGCTGCTGCCAATATGGCCGATCATAAAAATAGCCGCCAAACGAAAAACGAAATATATTGTCGCGTTGATGTCTGCGATTATGCCTGTTCTGATCATACTGCCAATGAGATGATTGGTTTTGATTAATTTGGTTTGAGGTATTGTTTTGTGGTGGAGGAGGAGCTGCGGGAGGTACCGTATTATTATTAGAAGCTGGCGGTACGGCAGGCGGTGGAGGTGCTGCAGGTGGATTAGGCGTTATCACCGGCACAGCAGGCGGTGGAGGGTTTCGATTTACGACTGGCGGGCAGCCTGCGCTTAAAGCTTTTTGGTTACTGCAGTCGGTTAGCGCTGTCGAATCCGCTCGTGCCAGCTGCGCATTTGCCGAGACAGTTACGCCTAACAACAAAGCTGCCAGGACTGTTTTTTTATATAAGGTCATTTTGTAATCCTTTAAATATTACTGGGAAAAACAGACGACTATTCGTTTGTTTGCGGGAATTGAAGATTTCTCCACTCATTCAATGATCCCAAGACGATTCCGTTCCCTTATCGAGTAGGCAGACTGCTGTTTGCGTGAATGCACTTGAAGGTTTGGACGTGCCGAAACCCCGTTTTAATAAGTGGCGCTCTGACCGAGTAATATTCAATACAACACCCGGCTATCTGATAATAATTTTTGATCGGAATTATTTTTAAAATTTTTTGGAACGTTTCTGAGTAAGCCGCGTTGTTTCGAGAGAAGCAGGTATTATAGACATTTCAACGGGATAATTTAAGCGATTAGTTCAAACATATTAGTGATCTTGCTTGGCTTGTCGCTTGTTGGAGCGTTAGCGCATTGGAGGCACAGTTCAAATTGGGGCTACTTCCACAGTGGTGGAATAGGGCTCGTTATTGTTGTTGTAATGGCGTCAGCACTTTTCGGTCAGACATCACGACTGTTTCTGAGAAACTGATGCTGGATTAATTAGGTAAGTTTTGAAAACCACTAACAGAAAGGATTGTCATCATGGATAAAGATCGGATCATTGGCGCGGGGAAAACAGTAGCAGGTTCAGTTAAGGAAAATGTCGGCAAAGCAGTTGGTGATCAAAAAATGGTCGCACAAGGCAGAGCCGAGAAGGTTGAGGGCAAAGTGCAAAACGCAATTGGCGGAGCAAAAGACTCAATCCGAAATGCTTTCAAGAAAAAATGATTTTTAAGTAATTCTTTAAAAACAGTAGAGGAGATAATGGTTATGGCTACAACACTTAAGGGCAATGGTGAAACGGGTGCAGATATTCAATCTATCATGAATGACTTAGCGTCGCTCAGGGATGATATTGCTCAATTGACAAAACATGTTGGAAACAATGCATTTGAGGCAAGCAATGCCGCTGCTGATCAAATTGGGGCCGAAGCAACGAAGGCTTACAATAACATGGCAGCTCAAGGCCAGCGTTCGGCCAAGAAAATTGGTCAACAAGTTGAAGAGCAACCTCTGACCGCATTGCTCATCGCCTTTGCGCTTGGTTTTGTTGGCAGCCGCGTATTGTCAAGGTAAGGATGCGACGATGATTGCCTCGCAAATTGGAAGTATGTTGATTTCTGCTGCTCGAAGCGGAGCGTCAAATTTGGCTGTTCCGGTTCGTTACAATTTTATAAAAGCGAGTGCAATTTTTGCGGCTGGGCTATTTTTTTTGGCCGCAATTGGATGTTTGACAACTGCAATTTGGCTCTTTTCAATACCCTATTGGGGGCAGCCCAACGCAGCTTTGATCGCTGGCGCTTTTCTGTTTTTAGTCGGCATTGCAGTGCTTGGGATTGGTTCTTTAGTTTTAAAACAAGTGGCACGACCACTTGCTATTAGGCAGACGGATCAGGTGCCGCTCTTGGTTAACCAAATTGTCAAAGACCAGAAGGGGGCACTTCTTTTGGCTGCTCTTGTTGCAGGAATGGTTGTCTCGGAGAACCAGAGAAAGCGATAAACACCTTGCACGCTCTTTTTCATTATCGCGGAGTTTACCTCGTCTTAATAGAAATCACCTATGAGCTTTCGGATACTTGGGTAAGTAAATGGGAGTGTAGGATGAACAGACGCGAATTATCGATTACAAGTTTTCTGGCCGTAGGTGCCACAATGGTCGGCATGGCTAAGTTGAATGCAGCAAGCGCCTGTGAAACTGATGATGTTTTGGCAGCAGTTGAGCTTTATCGCAAGTCTATGGTTGCTGGGGATGGCGCTAAGCTTTTGGAGCTTTCTGCCGATGATATGTCTTTCGGACACGCAAATGGGGTTGTTCAGACCAAAGTAGAATTTGTTAAGACTGTTGTTGAAAAGTCAGAAATTTTCAATTCGATCAAGCTTTATGATCACAGCATCCACACTGTGGGTGATTTGGCGATTGCCCGTCACACATTTGATGCTGACTTGATGTTTCAAGGCAAAAATCTGTTGCTGGTTTTGAATATTGTGCAAACTTGGAAAAAGGAAGATGGCCGGTGGCGTCTTTTGGTGCGCCAAGCTTATAAGCCAATCGTTGTATAATTAGAATTCAAGTAAAAACAATCCGGCGCGCATTTTGGCTCGCCGGATTTTGCTTGTTTAGCGGTCGTTACTTGCCACCCGCTGTGGGCCAATTTCCACATCAATTGAGTCAAGTGAAACAAATATTGCACCGCTGCCTGGGCTTTTAGTGACTAACAAAGTCGCACTCACCGGAAATACAACTGGCACAACGCCATTTGCAATTACGACATTCAGTGTCTTATCAAACACCCCCGCTGCAACTTCACTTTCACCCCAGACAATCTTTTCCTTTGCATCTCCGACGACGACATCGAGACTAGCGGACGATGCCGCAGTCTTAATAATATGACCTTTAAGCTCAATCTTTGCTACAGGTAGTGTTACATTATAGGGCTGCATCACCGTGAAATTGCCCGAAAATGTCGACGAACCTTCCATTTTTGATCCATCGGCCGTCGCGGCCAGCGAATCCAGCTTCATCGAAAAATGAAGTGCTTCTCTTTTGGCATCTATGGAAACGGATTTAGGAGAAATTTCGCTATCGCTACTTGTAACAAACTCACCCATCTCAAGACTGGCTAAATCAGCCGAAAGAGCTTGCGGTGTAAACCCAAATGCAAAAAATGCGCCTATGCAGAAAATATTTCGAATCATTTTAGCACTCCTGAATTTAGTTAAGGAAGTGTTAATGGCGTGTCAAACTTGGTTGTGAATAAGTTGTATCCTTAGTTTGTAAAGCTCGACGCAATGTTCGATGGGACTATTTACGATAAGAACCAACTCCAATCTGTGGTTCATCGTTAAACTTCATTCAAACCCGATTTCCCCAACCCATTTTTAACTCATTGTCGCCTAAATTGAGGACACGGGGCTTAGATTCAGCGCGCCAATGCTGATTTATGGAAAGATGGATATGAATAAGACGATTGTGAGTTTTTTTGGTGCGGCGTTGATGGTCTCGACACAAGCACATATTTCAACAGCGTTGGCTGGTGATAAATGGGATATGCCGATGGCATATCCTGCGAGCAACTTTCAATCCATAAATGCTGACGAATTTGCGAAGTGCGTGGCAACGGGAACAAATGGCGATATTAATATCGTAACTCATCCCAATGGAACCCTGTTCAAGGGCAACGATATTAAACGCGCCGTACAAACCGGACAAGCGCAGATTGGCGAACGCTTACTTTCTTCTCATGAAAATGAAAATGCGATTTACGGTACAGATTCGATTCCCTTCTTGGCCACATCTTATGATGCTTCTGTAAAACTTTTCAAAGCCGCACGCCCGGAACTCGAAAAGGTTTTAGACAGTCAGAATTTGAAATTGCTTTATTCAGTTCCTTGGCCACCGCAGGGGCTCTATTTCAGTAAAGACGTGAATAAAGTTGAGGATATGAAAGGCGTTCGCGTGCGTTCATACAACAAAGCGACCGCGCGCATGGCTGAACTGACGGGTATGGTGCCAATTTCAATTGAAGCTGCTGAAATAAGCCAAGCGCTTTCCGCAGGTGTGATTGGGTCGCTCATCACATCAGCAGTGACGGGGCAAGATTCTAAGGTCTGGGAAAATCTCAATCACTTTTATGAAGTGAAAGCATGGATGCCTCGCAACACTGTGATTGTGAACAAGGACATATTTGCAAAGCTTTCAGATAAAAATAAAGCAGCGATCATTGACTGCTCGACCAAGGCTGAGGCCAGCGGTTTAGAGAAATCAAAGAGTGCCAATGAGAGCGCATTAGCGGCTTTGTCAAAAAATGGAATGATGGTTTTGCCGCCATCGCCTGCGCTCGCCGCTTCTATGGCCAAGATCGGTGAAACGATGACGGCCGAATGGGTCGTTAAAGCTGGCGATGCTGGTAAAAAAGTAATTGACGATTTTAAGAAATAAGAACTGATGAAAAACTTGGCAAAGATTTGGTCGGCTCTTGACCGGCTCTATCTTTACTGCGGATATCTGGCTGGGTTTTTCATGATTTTGATTTTCGGCGTAACGATGTTTCAAATCATCGGGCGCTATATAGGTGTTAATCCGCGCGGACTGACGGATTATGTGGGCTATTTCATGGGTGCATCAGTGTTTCTGGCATTCGCCCACACGCTTAACCGAGGAGCTCATGTGCGTATTGAGTTGTTTCTCTCAACCTTGGGCAAGCATCGGCATTGGGCTGAAAAGCTGTCTTTTCTCATTAGCTGCATCGTGGTTGTTTGGCTTTCATATTATGCTTGGGTGAATGTCTATTTGTCTTACAGCTTCGGCGATGTGAGCCAAGGTCTTGATGCAACGCCGATGTGGATTCCACAATTGTCGATGGCATTCGGATTTACATTGTTTGCGGTTTCAATCATTGACCACGGTATGCGTTTGATGATCACTGGTGACAGCGGCATAGCCGCTGGCCCGGACGTGATGTGAACGACGCATGGATCAGCTTATATTCTTCACCACTCTTATAGCTTTACTGGCGCTTTTGCTTGGCACAGGTGTGTGGATTGGCGTGTCGCTCGTCGCGTTGGCAGCAATTGCAATTGAAGTGTTTGCATCACGGTCGGCTGGTCTGCCCATTATTACTACCATTTGGAGCTCGTCCTCTTCTTGGATGCTCTCGTCACTCCCAATGTTTGTGTGGATGGGTGATATTTTATTTCGAACCCGACTCTCCGAGGATCTCTTTAAAGGATTAGCTCCTCTCATGGGGCGTTTGCCTGGCGGATTACTGCACACCAACGTGATGGGCTGCACGATTTTTGGATCTGTTTCAGGATCTTCAGTGGCGACATTAACAACAGTTGCGCAGATGACTGTGCCCGAATTGAAAAAACGCAATTATCCGGAACGGATGATCATCGGCACATTAGCGGGGCCTGCCACATTGGGACTGATGATTCCACCGTCAATTATTATGGTCGTTTATGGTGCGATGACCAATGAATCTATTTCCGCCATTAGCATTGCAGGAATAATTCCGGGCTTAGTATTGGCACTATTTTTTACAGTTTACGTTGCTGTTTCATGCAGCCTCGCGAAAGACTACCATCCTGACCCCGAGCCAATCACAACATGGCGTGAAAAAATTTACGCATTGCGACATCTCATTCCTGTGCATATTCTTTTGGCACTCGTCTTGGGAACCATGTTTGTGGGCTTTGCGACGGCGACTGAAGCCGCAGCTTTAGGTGTTGCAGGTGCGCTTGCCTTGGCCTGGTGGCAAGGGACACTCACATTTTCCAATTTTATGGAAAGCTTGATGAGTGCAACTCGCACTTCTGCCATGATCACTTTTATATTGATGGCTGGTTCAGCGATGTCGCTAGCAATGGGGTATACAGGCTTTCCTCATATGTTGGCTGATTGGGTTGGTTCGCTGCATCTGTCGGCTTTCGCGTTATTGATGGTATTGCTTTTGCTTTACACTGTGCTGGGCGGCTTTCTCGATGGAATATCTTGCGTTGCACTTACTATTCCGTTGATTGAGCCCATGGTTCGGGCAGCCGGTATTGATATGGTTTGGTTTGGTATCTTCATCGTTTTGGTCGTTGAGAAAGCACAAATAACCCCGCCCATTGGCTTTAATCTGTTCGTACTTCAAGGCATGACAGGACATAATATTTTCAAGATAGCGGCATGGTCTTTCCCGATGTACCTCATCATGTTGTTCATGGTTTTTGTGATGATCTGGTTCCCAGAGCTCGCAACGTGGCTTCCAAAGCAGATGATACCGGTATTGCCTCCAGCTTAGCTGGGCTTATTGAAGCGACAAATAAAAAAACCCGCCGTAAGTCAGCGGGTTTCTTGTTTATGCTCTTGCCTGTTACGCAGCTGCGCGCTTGCACTCGGGTGGGAGGGCTACAATTTCAATCCAGTAGTGGCCAACTGTCTTTACAATATCGACCAACTTGTCAAACGACACCGGTTTGCAGATGAATGAATTCACACCCAGATTGTAAGTCCTGATGATATCTTCTTCAGCTTTTGATGTGGTCAAAATTACAATCGGGATACGGTGAAATTCGGACGATTCCTTGATCTCCTTGAGTGCGGTTCTGCCATCCTTGCGTGGCATATTCAGATCTAACAATATGAAACCAGGAAATGGCTGGTTGGCAAGGTGGCTCCATTTTCCCTGACGGTTTAAATATTCCATCAGTTCAACACCGTCTTCGACAAAGTCTACAGGATTACCGAGTTTAGACTCTTCAAACGCATCCTTGATCATCATGCGATCATCTGCATCATCATCAGCCACGACTATACGAATTGGTTGGCTGCTCTTGTTCATGCGGAGATCTCCTTGGTCGATTGTGTTTGCGGAATTATAAATTTAAACGTTGAACCTTCGCCTTGCACGCCGGATGCTTCTATTGTTCCGCCATGGCGTTCGACAATCTTCCGGCATGTCGCCAGACCAATGCCAGTGCCTTCATATTCATTGCGACTGTGAAGACGCTGAAAAATTGTAAAGATCTGTTCTTTGAAGGAATTGTCAAAGCCGATGCCATTGTCAGAAATTGTTATCATCAGGTTTTTAGTTTTAGACGAGTCGGTTGCATCCTGGAGTTCGCCAAGAATTTTGATAACGGGTATTTGATCAGCTTTGCGGAATTTCAAAGCATTACTTACGAGATTCTGGATCAGCTGACGCATTTGGGTTGCATCACACTCAATTTTTGGCAGATCATTGGTTTCAATAATTGCTTCATTTTCTTCAATGCGAATTTGGAGGTCTGACTGCACCTCAGCTACAAGTTCGTTCAGCGAAATCCATTGGAATGGCTTGGCGTTGGTTGTGATGCGCGAATAAGACAGAAGATCGTTGATCA
>CAXTKN010000001.1:0-26356 GCA_964244805.1 uncultured Aestuariivirga sp. | reverse complement strand
TTTGTCAAACATACAAAGGCCTTGAACCATGTTGCTCAGCGCCGTGTCGAAATGGATATTCTTTGCGTGCAACTGTTGCGAAATGCGAAGCATTTCCATTTCGCGAAGTTTTAGCTCGGTAATATCCGAACGCGTGCCAACGATGCTGCCATCATCAGTTTTCTTTTCAGTGATGAGAATCCAACGACCATCAGCGCCCAGCACTTCAATTGGTTCAGTTGGATTGCGGTGTCTTTCGAGACGCCATGCAATATATTCTTCGGACGTCCGACCATTCAAGTTAAACGCACCGCGGCGAACTGACTCCCTTAGAATTTCTTCTTTTGCAATGCCAGGCATGATGATGTCAGCGACCAGCGGGCTATAATCAACATATTTCTTGTTATAAAGAACTAAGCGATCAGAAGAGTCATAAAGCGCAAAACCATCCCCCATCACGTCCAATGCATGCATCAGACGTGCGCGAGATTTTTCTGCAATTAACTCATATTGCGAGTTGAGATCAATACTTGAGACCGGATTTTCAGTCTGGCGGGCTGTTTCTACCACAGTCCCATTTGGCAAGCGACGACGGCGAATTTCCACGACGCTGCCACTCGGGGCATTGTAGCGGAAGGTGTAAGCACTGCCACGATCAAGCGACGCGACAATTTTATCAACTTTATTTTTGATTTCAGCTTCGGGCACATTCAAGCGGTGAAATGTGATCCGCATCAAGTCTTCTAAGCTGCGACCTGTTATTGCTTCTGACTCGAGATAGCCGCAAAGCGAACGGTACAAAGAGTTGCAAGCCAAAAGCGCGAGCGATGAATCAAATAGCGCCAAACCAACATCGGCACCTGCAAAAATATCGGCAAGCTCATTTCCATCCTTCAGGACAGGGAAGGGGCGCGGCTCTCCAGAGGTGGCCCCATTCAGATAAGCTATATTGTGTTCAGAGTTTTGCATCCCGCCTCGCCCTAATGAAGGCAATCTCATAGCAAAGACATGTAAATGAACAGTGAAATAGTGGATTTTTTACACTATTTGCTCGGTTTGGTTTTTTTATTTTTAACTAATGGTCGTTATGAAAGTCGGGACACGGGCTGAATTTTATTGCTCAAATTGAAATGCTTGTTCGCCTATAGGGGCAATTGGTCGTACATGTTAAATTCTGCCGAAAAAAATATAGCGTGTTTGCTTTTGATGGTCACAGTTTTTGCGGGCTTTCTGGTTCCGGGCTTGAGTGAAATTATGGCTCCCTTGGGGCGGACCAGTCTGTTTTTAATGATCATTTTGTCGCTCGTGCCTATGGGAAGATTAGATTTTGGTCAGGTATTTTCAATTGATAAGAAAGTTTGGCAGGTGGTGGCCTGGCAGTTGTTCGTTCTACCCTCTATCATTTTGGCGATTGCCCATCTTGCAAAACTAAACGGGTCGATTACGTCTCTGATGATAATAACAGCGTCGGCCGGATCCTTATTTGCTTCGCCCACCTTTGCAGAACTCTTGCAGGTTAATAAACAGCGGGCGCTGCAATGCATGATCCTTTCGACTTTCTTGATGCCGCTTTCATATTTTGTGTTCTTTACCCTTGTCCTTCACTCTGAGGTCAAGCTTGACCTAAATGAATTTACCTTTCGCTGTGCCATTTTCTTAGGGTTCCCCTTTGGTCTATTTCTTGTTTACATGGGATTTGCGCGAGCGATCCCAACCCGCTCAGTGGAATTCATTGAACTCAACGCTAGGCGACTTACAATTCTTGCTTTGATGATTTTTGGTTTGGGCCGCGTGGGTGCTGCCCGCGAAATGATGTTTAATGATTTTGGGCAGTTTGCCATGTATCTCGCAATCGTATCTGGGCTTGGGATTGGCATGGCTTATTTGACTGCGATCGTTATGTTCAAGCAGGGGATGAACGATGCTGTGACGGCGAGCATTGTGAGTGGTTTCAGGAATGTGGGTTTGGGCTTTGTTTTGCTTTCCGGCGTGACCGCTATTCATACAGATGCATATGTGGGCGTTTCCCAGATACCAATTTTCCTTGCACCACTCTTATTGAATTTCTTAGTGGCCGGAAAACGATCACAGCAGTCTCAAGTTGCGCTGGCTTAGGGTTTTTCAGCTCAGCCAAGTAATATTTGGTTAGCTATAATTTCATAACTACTGATTCAGTTCGATTTTTGGCATTGCGGTTTACCGTTTCTTTTATGTGTTTGACGTACCTAAGGTTTAATGGGGTTAGGTACGGTCGTGGTTGATTTATCTTTGCAGTCTGATATGAATTTAGGGGCGTTTAGAGCGCGTGTTTTTCGGCGTGGAGACGCCAAAACTGAGCGAAAACTTGGCTCTCAGGCTTCCCTTACCTATTCATTGTTTTGTCTGATATTAATTGCTGCGGGTCTGGCTGGTGTTTGGTGGGGCAACAAAGCCTACGGACCCGAGATGTATGCAGATAATGGCCTTTTGCCTGCAGTAGAGGCATTCGAAAAAGGTCAGAACTATGCGGTTTTTGACCTCAATTTGAATATTCGCAAGCTGCACGAGTTACAAGTTAGCCGCATGACAAAGACCCCTGACGTGGTGATCATCGGTGCGAGCCATTGGCAAGAAGCCCACAGCGATCTTCTTAAAGGCATGACACTTTACAACTCTCATATTCACCGGGATTTCTGGGAAGATCTTTTGGGTGCGCCTTACATTTTTGCGGCGAACAACCGGCTGCCTAAGCGAATGATCATTAGCATTCGCGACAATCAGTTCCGCCCAATTCCGACACGTCCTGACTATTTGTGGGAGCCTGGAATTGTTAACTATCGTTTGATGGCTGATAGAATTGGTGTTGAGAAAGAAAGCTATTGGGCGACGTTTCCATATCAGCGCATCCGCCAACTGTTCTCGATATCCATGCTATTTGACAATCTAACACGCTGGCACAATGCGGATGTTCGTCCGCATGCTACAAGTGCTGTCAGATCAGAAACGCTCGACACACTTATGCCTGATGGCTCGATCATGTGGTCAAAAGCGCACATGGCATTCTTCAGTCAAGACCGGATGAAGAAGGAAGCCATTTCACTTGCCGATCTGCGTCGCAATGATCCGCCTCAAGTAGAACAACGCGGGGTAGATTCATTCGAAAAACTCCTCGATTACTTAAAGTCACAAGGCACGACAGTCTATCTTGCCCAGCCACCTTTCAACCCAATTTACTACGACAGTTTGCAAGGCAGCACATATTTCAAAGGCTTGCAAAATGTTGATGCGTTGACACACGAGATTGCGGCTCGCCATGGCCTTAAGATGATTGGTGGATTCAATCCTTACAAGGTAGGTTGCACCTCTGACATGTACATTGATGCGGAGCACTCTAACCCAACTTGCCTGAAAAAGATTTTTGACGAGTTCGCAGAAATTGTGAAGTCGGAGGGAGGTAAATAATGTTTTTTACTTCTTATCAATTCATTTTCCTATTCTTGCCCATCACATTTGTTTGCTTCGTTGTGGCACACAGGTTAGGTGGATGGAATTGGGCAATTAATTTTCTCGGTTTGGCATCGCTCGTTTTCTACGGCTTTTTTGGCGTTAAACTGCTGTTGATTTTGCTGGTGTCTATCGTCTTCAATTATATGCTCGGAAACATTATTGCTTGTCTCAAGGATCATCCTTTGATGGCCAAGCAGACACTGCTTTTTAGCGTTGCGACCAATTTGGCAATGCTTGGATATCTGAAATACTCGAACTTTTTCATTGATATCTCAAACAGTCTTTTAGATTCGGGCTTTGGGCATTTCGATTTGGTTGCCCCAATTGGCGTATCATTTTTTACGTTCATCCAGATTGGCTATCTGATTGACGCGCATAACAACCAGCTCGTTAAACATAATTTTAGCCGCTATATTTTGTTCAGTGCATTTTTTCCATGCGTAACTGCCGGGCCGTTAGTTTTGCAACGTGAAATTATGGAGCAACTGGAAGCACCACAACACCCCGCATTTGAATTGCGCCGATTGGTCGTTGGTCTCACCATGTTCGGTATCGGCCTTTTTAAGAAGGTTGTTCTGGCAGATTCTATAGCACCTTACGCAAATCACGTTTTTGATGCCGCAAGTTTGGGTCAACATATTGACGCCGGAACATCGTGGATCGGTGCTGTTTGCTATGCGCTTCAACTCTATTTTGATTTCTCAGGCTATTCTGACATGGCTATTGGTTTGGGAACGATATTTGGCATCAAGCTGCCCCTGAATTTTGACTCACCATTCAAATCAACAAATATTTCTGAGTTCTGGCGTCGCTGGCATATGACAATGACCCGCTTTTTTACAAACTACGTTTATTCAGGCGTAGCCATGAACGGCATGCGCAGCAGCGCTCGCTGGCGTCTGGGCAGTGTGGGTCGGTTTATGTTGGTTGCCGCTATGCCAGCCATTGTAACATTTTTGGTTGCAGGTGTCTGGCATGGTTCAGGCTGGACCTATATGCTTTATGGTTTGATGCATGGCTGCGCCATTGCGACCTTCTTGGCTTGGCGCGAATTTTCTAAAATCAAATTACCTACAGCGGCGGGTTGGTTGCTCACAATGTGCACTGTCGTGAGTGCATTGGTGATGTTCCGTGCGCCTGATGTTTCGACGGCTACGACAATTCTCGCCAGCATGTGGGGATTGGGCTCTTTCGATCTTGGAACTTCACTGCTGGGCGCTGATATCGGTCGCGCATTTTCAATGATTATTCTTTTTGGTTCGATCACCATGTTGCTGCCCAACACACAACAGATTCTTCATCATGATTGGCCAACGAGTGATGTGAAGCCGCCGAGTACAGAAATGGACGCTGGACTTTTGAGTTGGCGGCTGAACACAGGATCAGCATTCGTGACCGCAATTATTTATACCGTAGCGCTGACGTCAATCGGCACCGGCTCTAACTTTCTTTATTATAAATTTTAATCGCAGAGGCGTAAAATGAACAAGCACGTTACAAGTTTCAACGAAATAATTCTTCCACTGTCACGTGAAATTGATCGTGAAATTGCGGGTGATATCGAAAAAGAATCAGTTTTCGTTTCGCCTCAAATTGACCGCATTGTGGTTACGGACGACCTGAAATCAGCAAAGCTCATTGCGCGCGATGGTGCCAATATGGAAGAAGTGGCTGATAAGGCAAAGCGCTTTCTTGATGTGATGGTCAGGCAGGTGAGTGGTTTTGAAATCAAAGTCTTTGTTGATACCAAGCGCAAGGATACGGGCCCTTACCAGATTGGCGTGAATGATGGTTTGGTTGAACGTGGTTGGATGCATGATTACGGCAAAGGCCAAGTTGCGTATTCAGGCCCGGTGCTAAAGCTCGCTCAACTTATCAACGAAAAAGCAGGCGAACTTTACAAGCGGTCTTACAACGCAACGGATGGTCATTTTCCGGCTATGATTGACGCTGATACGCTTCATAAATGTGGATATTTTGACTCCCACCCCAATGCCGTTACGTTTGTTGGCAATGTGGTTGAAGATTTTGATGCGATTGAAGAATTTCGTCGCGCCAATTCTTGTTCGGAAGGTGCGCTTTTGCCTCAGCCAGAGCATATTCACATTGATGGTATGTGCCTTAACCCAGCGGCTTGTTTCCCTTGCTATCCAACATTGAAGGGCAAAACTTATCTGACGGGCGAATGCTTTACATGGATGGGCCGTGTGTTCCGCTATGAATCGCGCAACATCAATGGCCTTGATCGTCTGTACGAATTCAATGTGCGCGAACTCGTATTTGTTGGCACCGAAGAATATGTCCGTGAGTGCCGCGCAAAAGCTCTGCCGATTGTTGAAGAATTGGCAACTTTCTTTGATATCGATTGTCAAGTGCAAACCGCGACTGATCCATTCTTTGCAACAGTTTCAGCTGCGAAAAAATTCTGGCAAGCGGCACAGGAAGTTAAGAACGAAATTAAGATTCCGGCTTTGGGCAATGATGGCAGCACCAAAATGCTTGCCTGCGGCTCAATCAATTTGCACGGAAACTTTTTTGGGAAGCGCTTTGAATTTTATTGCGCAAATGGCGAACCAGCTCAAACGGGTTGCGTTGGACTTGGCATCGAACGCTGGGTTTTGGCTGCCTTCACCCAACATGGTTTTGAGCCGCATCGTTGGCCCGAAGCAGTTCGCAACCGCATATTTTCGTAACCAATAATAATTTTAAAACAGTGTGTCAGTGTAGGAGTAAAAAATGCAACTTTATCAATTAGTAGGTCAAGTCTTAGGGGTTGATCCCGCACAATTAAGCGAAGAATCAAATTCGCAGAACACGCCGAAGTGGGATTCTCTTCGTCACATCGAAGTTGTTTTTGCGATGGAAAATGCATTCCATGTTCGCTTCACCATGCCTGAAATCGCAAGCCTTCGTAAACTCGGCGACATCCGCAAATTACTCGAAGCTAAAAAAGTAGTGTTTAGCTCACCTGGTGAAGCGCAGAAAGTTGCTTAAATTTTGAGCCGGGGCATTGAAGCAAGGTGACTAGTCACAAATCTGTCAAGCTGTTGATCGTTGATGATGATGAAGATGATCTTTATCTGATCGTTGATGCATTGGGCGAAGTCAACGGCTCACCTTATGCCATGACCACTGTATCTTCAGCGCTTGCGGCTATGGTTGAACTTTCAAAAAATCCTTATGATGTTATCTTCAGTGATTATCGCTTAGGACACACAACGGGCATTGATTTTATAAACAGTGTTCGAGCAGCCCGGATTGATACACCTATAATCTTGCTGACAGGCATCGCCGATCACATCGTCGATGATGCTGCTTTGAAGGCCGGGGCATCAGATTTTGTTCCAAAAACATCGATAAACGCCGATGTACTAGATCGTTCGATCCGCTATGCCCTTGCCCATGCAGACCGTAACAAGCTTTTGCAGACGGTTCTTAGCAGCACAATCTCGGGCGTTGTGGTGTTTGATGGTGAAGACAATATTTCTCTTTGGAATGCTCAGTTTGTGGATTTTGCTGCAGATGCATTTGGCGATGACCGTCAGCGATTGACTAAGACAATAGAGCTGGTGAGAACCAGTAGCGAAAAGGATATACGTTTGGGTGAGCGCATTGTCGAAGCTCACATCACCCATTTGCCCGACGGCGTGAGTGTTTTAGCGCTTCATGATGTGACTCAGCGCGCAAACGAACTGAAGAATCGCGAACAAGCCGAACAGGAGATTCGTAAAGTTGCGATGCATGATGCTTTGACCGGCTTGCCTAATCGCTTGGCGTTCAATGACTATCTCGATAACTGCTTGAAAGAAGCTACTGCAATAAAAAGCAAAGTGGCGGTTCTGATTTTTGACTTCAACCGATTTAAAGAAGTGAATGATCTGTTTGGACACGCTGCGGGCGACCAACTGCTGCGGAATACGGCACTGCGTCTGTCAGAAATTCTTTCCGATGACGAATATGCCGCTAGATTGGGCGGAGACGAGTTTGCTCTAGTTCAAAGGAATGCAAGTCCGGAAGCTGCCGTCGAACTGGCCAATAAGTTGGCTTCCAGACTATCTGCCCCGATTGAATGGGAATTAAAACTAATTGAGGCCGGTGTTAGCGTTGGTGTCGCTCTTTTTCCGGATCAAGGCGCGAACCGACGCGATCTCTTGGCTAATGCAGATTTGGCGATGTATCGTGGTAAAGCTCAAGTGGGTAAGAATGTTTCGGTTTACGACGAAAACATGGATCAATTTGTGCGCGAACAACGGAAAATTGCTCATGATTTAAAGTCGGCAATTCAAAACAACCAGCTGGTATTGAACTATCAACCTCAGTTTGATTCTAAAACTGAAGTTTTGACGGGCTTTGAGGCTCTGCTGCGTTGGAACTGCCCAAGCCGCGGTGTTGTTTCACCTACCGTATTCATTCCCGTTGCAGAGGATTCCGCGTTGATCAACGAGATCGATGAGTGGGTTTTGGCACAAGCGTGTCGACTGATGGTTTCAATGCCGAAAGTTCCTCGGATTGCTGTGAACATCTCTGCAAAGGCTATTTGCCAACAAGCCATGCCGAGCATTGTTCAAAAGATTCTTCTTGAGACTGGAATGTCTCCGTCCCGGCTGGAATTAGAAATTACTGAAACGGCTTTGATTCTTGATCTGAATCGCGCATTGCATAATTTGCGGCAACTCAAGGGAATGGGTATTTCCATTGCCATGGACGACTTCGGAACAGGGTATTCGTCGCTCTCATTGCTTAACTCATTCCCATTTGATCGCATTAAAATTGATAAATCATTTGTTGATGCTGCTGTAAATAATGTTCGCGCTGAGGCTATTATCAAGACCGTGATTGGGCTGGGTGCTGCGCTAAATGTACCAGTTCTAATTGAAGGCGTTGAAACATTTGGCCAACTTAAATTTGCAGTTGATGCTGGCTGTGAGGAGGTCCAAGGATATTACCTTGGTCGGCCGCTGGCGATCGAGATAGTGAATGGCTTTTATTCCGAGTATCAAAACGAATTGACCTCGCAAAACCTAGCCAAATCACAAAAAGATTCAAGCCTTAAATTTAAGCGCGCCTAATGCGCTAATTCCAGGGTGTCCGAAAATTTGACTGCTTATTTGGGCGGATTGATAGTAATGCTCGGATCAAATGTAATATGCTGAATGGTCTTGCCCGCTTTTCCCATAGCTTTGCCATCAATTTCCATCCAGGCGGGGCGATTGCTATCGTCAACATACATCATGATGTGGCTGGATGATTTAATACCCATGGCCTCACCTGAACTATCAAATGAAAATGCTTTGTATTGGGCGCCTTGATAAGTCTGGTCACCGAGGCAATGCAGATTTTTCACATTTTTCATGCCTTGGGCCATCCCTTGCGAAACCAAGCTTTGAACCATCCCCGACATTTGTGGCATCGACATCCATTTGCCGCCCATTTTCATCCATGTCCCTGATTTCAACATTATAGCTTCCATCTTGTCAGATTTCATATGAAAGCTGGATGGCAGGATAACGTCGGCTTCGTTTTTCACGCTCTTGGCACCCATATTCATTATCATTGACACATGATAAGGACCCGCTGCCATATGCGCATCCATCACGCTTTTAAGATCAGCCATGCAATCTGCTCTGGCCTGTGTGGTTGCCGCCAGCAAAGTGACGATTATTATCTTGATCTTCAAAATGGCCTCCAATTCAGTTCGGAAAAGCCCCCGTCGAGATTTTTAGTCGCAGTGCAAAAAATACTCAAGGCCTGTGCTATGTGTTGTCTATGACAAAGAAGATTTTGATTGTTGGTGCTGGAATTATTGGTGCTTCTCTGGCTTATCATCTGGCCGCGAAGGGTGCCGAGGTTACTGTGCTTGATGCAAATGCAGGGGTCGGCGGTGTTGCCACGCCCAACACCTGGGGCTGGATCAATGCCAGTTGGGGCAACCCCGAACCTTATGCGAAGTTGCGTATGCAATCTATGCGCATGTGGCGCGCTCTGAGTTCCATAAAAGGCCTTGATGTCAATTGGTGCGGCGGATTGATGTGGGATATTCCGCCGAATGATTTGAAAGCGTATGTGACTCAGCATAACGCATGGGGTTATGGGCCGCGTTTGGTTGATAGGGCTGAAGTCATTCTTCTCGAGCCGACTTTACTTACTCCTCCAGAGCTAGCAGTTCATGTTGCCGAAGAGGGCGTGATTGAACCCGAAGCGGCGGTGCGTGGGTTTATGAGTGCTGCTTTGTCTGCTGGCGCTGTGTTGAAGAATGCGGCGCGGGTGCAAAGACTGGTAATGACCAATAACCGAATTACAGGCGTCATGGTTGGGAATCAAGTGATTGAGGCCGATGAAGTTGTTATTGCGGCGGGTGTTGAGAGCGCTGCTTTGCTGCAAACTGTTGGATTGGTTTTGCCGTTGAAGGAATCTGCGGCGATTGTTGTTTATACGAAGCCTGTTAGCACAGTGCTGAATGGCATGATCATCTCGCCAGACTTGGAACTGCGGCAATGCGCCGATGGCAGATTGCTAGCTGCTACCGATTTTGTCGAGGGGCATGAACAGGCGGATATCGCCGAAGATGTTTTGAAAAACATCAGAAATCTTTTGCCACTGGATCGTGACTTGAATCTTGATGACCTGCGGGTCGGCTATCGACCTATGCCTCAGGACGGATTTCCATTGGTTGGCAGGATGAAAAAGATCGACGGCCTTTATGTTGCAGTAACCCATTCAGGAATTACTCTAGCGCCAGCTATCGGCGCATATTGTGCGGACGAAATTTTGAACGCTCATCGTCATGAATTCTTGGCACCTTACAACCCCGATCGGATGATCACTCCATGAACTGGCTGCTTCAGCTGTTGTCGAGCAAGGGCGGCATTGTCATTTTAATGCTCGTTGCTTTGATGATTTTGGAGCGTGCATTTCCATTGGTTCGGGCACGTTCAAATTTGAATCGTATCGCAAGGAATTTTTCTTTTGCCGGAATAAATTTTTTGCTTGGGCCGCTGATTATTATTCCGGTCACAACCCTTGCCGCGGGTCATGGTTTTCATTGGCGGCCTGAATGGTGGAGTGGATGGATCGGGCTTCTCCTTGATCTATTAATTTTGGATTGTTGGATTTATTTTTGGCACCGAGCCAATCATGTGATGCCGTTTCTATGGCGGTTTCATGAGGTACATCATCTCGACGAAACTTTAGATGCGAGCTCGGCACTGCGCTTTCATTTTGGTGAAGTTGTCTTGTCATCGCTGGTTCGAGCGCTTGTCATAATTCTATTGGGGCTGCAGTTTTCTACAGTCATTGTGTTTGAAACATTGGTCACGATCGCAGCTATTTTTCATCATTCAAACATAAGGTTGCCTGCGCGTCTTGAGAAATCGCTTTCGTTGATTATTGTGACTCCGTCAATCCATTGGGTGCATCACCATGCTTTAAGAACTGATACCGATGCAAATTATTCAACCATCTTATCGATATGGGACAGTCTGTTTGGAAGTGTTGCCGGGGGCATGCGAATTACCGACATGTTGATTGGCGTTGAAGGTGTAAAAGAGCAGAAATTGCTGCGCCTTATTTTACGCCCTTTTTACAAAGCATGAGGCCAGCTAGATTGGTTGCATCACGGAGATTCTCTTTTTAATATGGAAGTATCAAAATCACTTCGCGACACGTTGTTGCAGCTTTTAGCTACAGTTATGATTCCGCTTTCGGTTGCTGGAACGGGACTTTACTATACCCGTTGGCAGCAGAACCTGAATGATTTGAAAACTATGATTGAACTGGTGAGCGATCAAAACCCTGAGAAGCGCAAATATGGCGTGGCGATGTTTGAGTATCTTTTGAAGAACGATAAAGTGCCGGTCGAGTTTGTGGCGGCGCAATTGGGTTATGCCAATTCATCATCGGACAAAGAGTTGCTGCCGCTCATGGAGCAGGCGTTGGTGAAAGCCTCTGCAGAGAATCCGCAGGTTGCAATTACATTCAGGCAAGCGCTGGAGCGGTTGCCGAGTCGGGTATTTGTTCACACGCAAGATGATCAACAGCGCAATTGTGTTCGCACATTGATCGGCAAGATGAAGGATATTGATAGCAATAGTTTGGTGGTTCCCGGGTTTGCACGTGCCACGTGGGCGGGCGAGGGACATGAACTGCGTGTGTTTTTGGCGTCTGACGTGCCGCGCGGCAATGACCTCGTAAAAATGTTTAATGATGTGGGTTTGAAAGTCGCACTTCAGGATCTATCAGCCGCCGATGGTTCAGCTGGAAAAGCGCGGCCAAATACATTTGAACTTTGGTTTGGGACTGACCCGGTTCCGGCGTCTTGTGCCAGTTAGCGAATTTGGCTTAGGTTTTGCTTGGTTTGACGCATGTGTACCGGGGCTTCAGGATTCTGCCCTGATTTGGCACAGTTGGAGTTGAGTGTTGTGCAGCAAGAATTAACAAAAGCGTTGCGCGAGGCAAGATTGGCTTCTGCAGCGAAGCTTGATGCCGCGCTTGGACTTTCCGATGCACGCGCATTGCGACTTGACGCGCTGCGCGCCGAGCTTGCTCCCATTGTTGCTGCCCATGCCGAAGCCAAGTCTTTGTTTGATTTGAATGTGCAGGCAGGTGAAACGCCTAAGCTTTGGTTGGATTTGATTTCGTCAGTTGTTATGGAGCCAGATCCGCGTACTTATCGGTTGGTGCTAGATCAAGATAATCGTCGCGAAACGCTTTTTGAATCCGCAAATATTAATGAAATGTCTGCCCATGTCGTGAAATATTTAGCGCACCGGATTGTTGCGCACGAGAAAATGGCGCGGGGGCTTTCGCTGACATCTGATCATGGACAAAAGGCCTATTCTGTGGTGGACCTCGTTTACGTTTGGATTACGGGCGCAGCCTTCGGTGTTTTGGGCCTTATGATTGCTGCTATGCTATTGGGAAAGCTCAGTTTTTAATGCCCATCCTGATGTAACAATCTGAAATACCTTTTGATTTCCTCTCACCGTTCGCCGCTTGGTAGTTTCGCACATGCAGCAAAGCTATGATTTGCTTTGATATAGTTGTTTGGTAAGGGATTGTTTTTCGAATGACGGGGTCTTTAGCAGTGGCGGAAACAATTGTAGGAAGTGTGGCTTTGGTTCGCACACCTACCTCCAATCGCGATTTACCCCAAAAAGTGGGTGGCTTTAGCACGCTGACCGAAGCTTTGGACTATGCTGCGCGTGGTCTGACTGGCTTTAATTTCTATTCAGGACGTGGCGCGCTTGAACATGTATTGCCGTATTCAGAACTTCGAACACGTGCCCTTATTACTGCCCGTAAACTATTGTCGCTCGGTTTACAGCGCATGGACCGGATTGCCATTGTTGCTGAAACTGGCCCAGATTTTATGGTTGCATTCTTTGCCTGCCAATATGCAGGGCTGGTTCCATGCCCCATTCCTTACAGCATGTATATAGGTGGGCGCGAAGCTTATGTTGCGCGCATCACGGGCATGTTGAAAGCAGCACATGCCAATGCTGTGATCAGCACTTCGGCTCAAATTGAGACATTACGTGAGGCTGCAGCCGCTGCTGATGTTGATATTGTTTTGACACACGAAGACGTGAAGAATTTGCCAGAGTCAATGACCAAGCTTCAAAGTTTTGGTGTGGAAGATGTGGCTTATATCCAATATTCATCGGGTTCTACTTCCGCGCCCAAAGGTGTTTTAATTTCTCAACGGGCGATTAACACCAACGCTGTTAGCATTTTGCGTGACGGGATTAACGTGAAGCCGACGGACCGTGGGTTTTCTTGGCTGCCGCTTTATCATGATATGGGACTGGTCGGGTTCTGCCTTTCCACAATGATGGGCCAATCCAGTATGGATTATTTGGCGACCACGGCATTCGCGCGCAGGCCAACGCTTTGGCTGAAGCTGATGTCGGAAAACCGCACGACAGTTTCGTTCTCTCCGACCTTTGGTTATGATTTGGTGGCCAAACGCATCAATGGCGAAGCAGCTTCATTTGATCTGTCGGCTTGGCGCGCAGCGGGCATTGGTGGCGACATGGTGCGGCCTGATGTTTTGGAGCAATTTGCTCTGAGCGTTGCGGCAACTGGATTTGACGCAAAAGCCTTTATGCCAAGTTATGGTATGGCAGAATCTACACTGGCGATTAGTTTTGCAAATGGTGATGGGCCCGTGCGTGTGGACCGGGTGGACCGCAGGGCCCTTCGCGGTTTGAACAAAGCTGTTCCATCAAGTGATCCATCGGAAGAGGTGGCACGAGATTTTGTGGTGTGTGGCAAGATCGTTTCTGGCCATCAACTTGAAGTTCGCGGTGAGAATGGTGCTCTTTTGGGCGAACGCGATATTGGCAAAATCTTTATTTCGGGTCCAAGTTTGATGACGGGCTATTATGAAAATCCATCGGCTACTGCTGATGCCATTGGCGAAGACGGATTTCTCGACACTGGCGACATGGGTTATTTGCTCGGTGGCGAGATTGTAATTACGGGTCGCGCCAAAGATTTGATTTTGCATAATGGCCGTAATATTTGGCCACAAGATATTGAATGGGCAGCCGAGCAAATGCCCGCCCTTCGTTCAGGCGATGTGGCGGCTTTTGCTGTTGAAGGTGCTGATGGTGACGATGAAGTCGTCGTTTTAGTCGAGTGCCGCTTGAGTGATGCGCAGGCGCAAGAAGTTTTGAAGCGAGATGTTGGTAAGATTGTGCATCAAAGTGCAGGCGTTGATTGTTCAATTGTATTGGTGGCACCCAAGAGCTTACCTTTTACCTCTTCAGGAAAGCTTTCGCGATCACAAGCGCGGAAAAATTATCTATCTGGTGAGATGGATGTAATTTCACATCACGCTAGGCAATAAGAGTTTCTGTTTATGCTAAAGCAAACAAAGCGTATCGCGCTGACTGGTGCCAGCGGATTTGCGGGCGGACCTGTTCTCACTGAGTTGCTGCTCTCTGGCCACCAGGTGAAGGCATTGGCGCGAAGGCCCCACCAAGGTCAGTTTGACTCTCATGTCACGGTTGTTAAGGGTGATTTGGATGATGTGACAGCGCTTAATGCGCTGGTTTCAGATGTTGATGTTGTGGTTCACGTGGCCGGTGCGATTTCTGCACTTGATGAAAATGGATATTTCAGGATCAATTTTGGTGGCACGCGCAATCTTTTCAATGCGGCGCTTGCTGCTGGTGTGAAGAGATTTTTGAATGTGTCTTCGATCACAGCACGCAATCCCGAATTATCAGCATATGCTGCCAGCAAGCGCGCGGCGGAAGATTTTTTAGCAACGCATAATGATGAAATGGAAATTTTGACACTGCGCCCGTCGGCGATTTATGGACCTGGCGATAAGGCCACTTTACCACTTTTGGCGGCCTTGCAGAAGACCGTGGCCGCAGTGCCTGGGCAAAAAACGGCACAGTTTTCTTTGGTGCATGTAGAGGATTTTGCCCGCGTGGTTTGTGCTGCTTCTTTGAGCAAACAGACAGGCGTTCTTGAAATCGATGACATGAGCGGTGGGCATGATTGGCAGGAACTTGCCGCAATCAATCGTGCCATCAGCGGCAAACCGAACCGACTATATTTTTTGCCAAAGTCTTTGGTGACAGGAGTGGCAATGGCCAGCGAAATCGCCAGCAAATTTACCGGGCAATCGGGCATGGTCAATCGTGGCAAGGTGAACGAGCTTTATCACGGTGATTGGGTGGCAAGGGGTGCTGGTTGGCCGCGTGAAAATCCTGTCGACTTGGCTCGAGGATTGGCTGAAACTGTGACGTGGTATCGCGCCCAAGGGTGGTTGCCGCCATTGCGCCAAGCCGTTAGAACAGCGCCATGACTGAATCTGAAATCACCCCCATAATTTGCAACTTGCTCGGTCCTTATAATCCTGAGGGCAAAGTGCTTGCTACTGAAACTGATATTCCTGCGGAACTCAATATTGATTCGGTTGGTGTTCTCGATTTTATTATGGAAGTGGAAGATCATTTCGATATCGAAATTCCGATGAATGTGGTTTCCGAAACCCGTACTGTGGGTGATTTGGCGCGCTATGTTGCGGCCCAAAAGAACAAGGCTTGAGACATGGTTGATCTTCTCGAAAAGCACCGCGCGATTGCGGACCGGTTTCAGCGCATGATTGATATGGGGGTCAACGCTCTAGGTGTGACCAATGATCAAATGATTTCGCCAACACGTGCGATTGTTGGGAACCGCGAAATTATTTTGGCGGGCACTAATAATTATATGGGCATCACGTTTGAACCGAGCGTGATCGCAGCAGGCAAAAAGGCGCTGGATGAATTTGGCACGGGAACAACGGGTTCGCGCATTGCCAATGGCAGCTTTGCGATGCATAAAGTGCTTGAAAAATCATTGGCCAAGTTTTTAGATCTGAAGCACTGCATCATTTTCACCACAGGTTATCAAGCCAATCTTGGAATGTTGTCGGGGCTCGCTGGACCGAAAGACACAATCTATCTCGATGCAGATTCGCATTCTTCGATCTACGATGGCTGCACATTATCAGGCGCTAAACTGGTGCGATTTCGGCACAATGATGCGGCTGATCTCGATAAGCGCATGGCGCGTGATGACACTGAAGGTGGCCGCCTTGTGGTTCTCGAAGGCATTTACTCGATGTTGGGTGACCGCGCGCCACTTGCTGATTTTGTGGCGCTGAAGAAGAAGCATGATTTTCAATTGCTGGTGGATGATGCGCATTCATTCGGAGTGCTTGGACCAAACGGGCGCGGGCTTGGAGATGAAGCTGGACTAGAGGACGGTGTTGATTTTGTGATTGGCACATTCTCCAAAAGCATTGGTGCAATCGGTGGATTTGGTGCGGGTAATCATCCGTTGTTTGATACACTACGCTATGCGATGCGGCCTTACATGTTTACGGCTTCTGCTTCGCCAGCATCAGTTGCGACATCAATTGCTGCTCTGGATGTGCTTTCAAAGGAACCTCAACGGCGCCAGCGTCTGTGGGATAATTCGCAGCGCTTGTTTGATGGCTTGCGGGCGCTGGGGCTTGAAACAGGCACTGACGTTGTGAGCCCGGTGATCGCCGTGAAAATGCCAGATGAGCTCACCACCATTGCAAAGTGGAATGCGCTTTTTGAAGCGGGTGTTTATGTGAATATGGCAGTACCACCAGGAACGCCCAATCGTTTGTGTCTGTTACGTTGTTCGGTTTCAGCTGCACATAGTTTTGATGATATTGATCGGATCGTTGAAATTTTCAAAAACGTTGTGGCCAATTAAGCCAATTCGGTTCGCGCCACCAATCCTGCGGCAATTGCTCCAAACACAATAATCGGCGTCCATGCGGCAAGCCAAGGCGCTACAAGTCCGATTTCGCCTATTGATGCCGCAACGCCATCGCTGACAAAAAACAAAAATCCCATGCCAACACCAATGCCCAGCAATGGCCCCAAACCTCCACCCCGCCTGAATCTAGTTGCCAATGGTACGCAAAGTGCAATCATGATCAAAGCGACTATGAAAGGTGAAATTCGTTTGTGCCACCACGTTTGGTAAACGTAAGCGGGACGCTGACCGTAGCCATCATGGGCGATGTAATCATTGATTTGCGTGATGGACATTTCTTGGGGGTCATCAGTTGGTGCGCCTGATAGAACGCGCATCTCACCGGCATAATTCATTTCAGTCAGGTGATAGGGCACGCGGCCGCCGCGGTCAAAAACATTGATATTTTCAAGTTGCCAGATATTTCCGGCTAGCTTTGCTTCTTCAACATAAAGCTGTTGGAGTAGCAGGCCATCGGCCTGCCTACGGAAGATGATGATATTTTTCATTTCCGTAAGATCATTATTCACGGATTTTGCTTGTATGACATCGGGGCCAGATCTGATCCAGATGGGATCGCCGGGATTTAAGTGTGTCTTTTTGGCGGCATAGTCACCAATGCCCCAGTCATGGAGATAGGGGGCAGCGGCAGGCACAGCTTTATCTGAGATCAGAAATTGAATAGAACCCACAACAAAGGCTACAGGCACAAGCATAACTATAAGTCTGGACGGTGAAATTCCTGCAGACCAGATGGCAGTCATTTCATTGCGGTAGGATAGTTCCGTAATTGCAAGCAGCAGGGCCAACAACAAGCAGAAAGGTAGGAAAGTTGAAGCGATACTGGGACTGCGCGCCAGAGCATATCCGCCGACAGCCATTATAGGGCTTGGATTGATCGCCAATATGCTGCTGAGCAAACCAACAATCTCCAGCGTCAGCACGAAGAGAGTGATGCTCAACAACAGCACAAAGAAGCGCAGCAAGATCATTCGAGACAAAAAGCCTGCAATGATACTCATCATTTAGATAGGTGGTCAAAAGTCATGGGGTATTCGCCAGTTCAAATTCAGAGACTGTCTTAAACGATTTTTCTTTGCCTTGCCATTGCCTGATGGATACTAAGGTTTGCCATTTGCCTTTTGCGCGATCAATTTCATATTTATTCCAAGATGCGGCTTGATGAATGCCGTCATCCACCATTGAAGCGGAGGGCACGCCCACTATAGGCACGGGGCCATGTTTCGATTCTAACCAGTCTAAAGTTTGCGTATGATTATGGCCATGGATAACCAGATCAGCGCCCTCTCGCTCTAGGATTTCTTTTAATTCACGCGCGTCTGACAATGATCTGAGCGGATGCGCAAGGCCGGGTGCTGGTGGGTGATGGATCATGACTGCGCGGTAAAATCCTCGCTCACGTAATGATTTCAATTTTTCGGCAAGGCGCTGGCGTTGAGCGAGGCCAACTTCACCACCAGCGCGCGTCCAACTTTGAGGCGTTGCACCGTTTACTCCAATCAATGCAATGTTGCGGCGCAGCCGCACATAGGGGAAGTGATGTTCTTGGCGCATGTCGCTTGACATATATTCTTCAAACAGCCCCAAACTTTTATCCCATGGTACAGCTACATAGGCATCGTGGTTGCCTGGAACATAAGAGACCCAATCTGCCGGACCTATGTTTTTGATCCAAGCAGCGGCAGCTCGAAATTCTGCGAGCGCCGCTATGTTGACCACATCACCTGT
Source organism: uncultured Aestuariivirga sp. (assembly GCA_964244805.1). Taxonomy (GTDB): domain Bacteria; phylum Pseudomonadota; class Alphaproteobacteria; order Rhizobiales; family Aestuariivirgaceae; genus Aestuariivirga. The sequence continues at coordinate 7,849 of CAXTKN010000001.1, read as the reverse complement.
AAAGGCGACGTGATCGGGGTGGTTGGCCTTTATATCTTCAACAAGTGCGAGGGCAATTGCTGGCTGATGAATTTTTTTGCGGTTAAAGTGCCAAGACTGGGCGCCGACAAATCGCTTGGCTGAAAAATGAGCGAAGGTTGAACCTTTAGGCAATGGCCCTAAATGAACATCCGAAAAATGTGCCAGCGAAAACGCCATAGTGGTTAGAGGTGCTTTTCGTACACACGGTAGGTTTTGTAAATGCGAGAACCAGAGGCTTCAAGGATATGGCGCATGCGGACATTGTCTTCCAATATCCACGACATTTCAACTTCCTCCACACCGCGCGCTTTATGAAATTCATAAACAGTTTTGATGACACCGATTGAGAGCACCGAACCCAAGGTTCCATCTTGCAAGTGTTGGCGCACGCCCATCAATGGCACGCGGATGGATTTTGATTTTTTGGTGACGAGTTTGCCGATCATGCGTGGCAGACCGTAAGGCAATAGTTTGCCATTTAGCCCGTTAAACCATTCATTTAAGTTTGGCATGCTGATGATGAATGCGGCGGGTTCGCCTTTATAGAAGGCGATTTGCACTGCCTCTTTGGCCACCAACATCTTGAGATTTTTGGCCAGCATCGCGAGTTCTTTTTCGGTGAAAGGCACATAACCCCAATTGTTGCTCCACGCATCATTGAAGATATCGATAACAATTTTGATCTCGTTTTGGATATCCGACTTGTTCATGCAGCGGATGGTAACGTTTCCTGTGGCGAGCCCGCGCTTATAGATTCGCTCAAGAACCGCCGGCAGAGGAATGCGCATGTCTCTAATATAAGCGTGCAAGTCTTTGGCTTTTTTGAAACCTGCGGCTTCGGTTTGTTTCTGATAATAGGGCAGGGCGTGGCCCATGAAACTGTTGGGCGGCGTATCAAAGCCATCAATCAGCAGGCCTGATTCATCGTTGATAGAAAAGCTGAATGGCCCACGAACGCGCTTAATGCCTTTGGAGCGCAGCCAATCTTCGGCGGTTTCGAATAAGGCTTGGAAAACTTCGGCATCATCAATCGCTTCTAAAAAACCAAACTGACCGCAATCATCTTTATAGCGCTCTAGATGAAGCCGGTCGATCTGCGCGGAGATACGACCCACTGCTTTGCCGTTTTTCTCAGCGATGAAAAGCTGTGCGTCTGCATGTTCGAAATATGGATTCTTTTTTGGATCGAGATGTTCCAAGCGTTCGAGGAATAGTGGTGCAACCCAGTTTTTATCATTCTTATAAATCTCGAATGGAACTTTGAGGAAGATAAGCTTGTCAGCTTTCGTTAAAACCGGGCGCACATTGATTGTGGCTGCGCTCATATCTGGGATTCCTCTTCATCATTGCCGTATCATTATGTATCAATTATAGCGAATGATAGGCTGGCACAAGCGAGGCGATGCGACCTATGCACCCAATTTTCTATCGGTTCTTCAAGCGGTTTGGCTTGCGCACATATTTGCGTCTTTCGCGCGGAAAGACGCTTGGGGTTCGCGTTGCAATTCTTGATTCTTCGGGCGCTGTGATGTTGGTCAAGCAATCCTACTCTCCGGGTTGGATTTTGCCGGGTGGTGGTGTGGAGAAGGGCGAACTGCTCATTCCTTCAGCAATCCGCGAAATACATGAGGAAGCGGGGATTGTGGCGGAAGGCCCGCTGCAACTGCATGGGATTTTTTCGAATGAAGAAACTTTTCCGGGTGATTTTGTGTGTCTCTATATTTTGCGGCAATTTCGGCGTGAGGCTTGGAAGCCAGATCATGAGATTTTGGAGGCGAAGTTCTTTCATGTCGCTGAGCTGCCCTATGATATTACTGAGGGCTCGCGGCGGCGTTTGGATGAAATCGTTCATTGCCATCCTGTTTCCGAACATTGGTAAGATTACTTGACGAGAAGCAGGCACGGTTGTATCGCGAAATCCATGTTTATATTCTTTCACATTTCTCTGCGACGACGCTTCAGCGCTTGCTAATCGGTCTTGCCTTTTTGGGTGGGGCTAATGTTTCCTCATTTGAATGTGAAATCCATGAGCTTTGAATTTTCCCCTGTTCCGCAAATAGCGGCGGATATCCCGATCATCGAAAATATTCTTGATAATGCCTTTGGTCTCTCACGGCGCATCAAGACGTCCTACCGCCTGCGGGAGGGCAACACTGCTGTTCGGGGCTTGTCGCTGGTGATCCGAGATACTGAGGTCGGAATTGCGGGGTGCATTAGTTACTGGCCGATCACCATTGGCCATTCCATGCAACCTGCTTTGTTGTTGGGGCCGCTGGCGGTGCATCCGGCGCGGCAGAACCTTGGCATCGGATTGAAGCTCATGCAATTTAGCCTCAGCAAGGCGTTAGAGCTGGGGCATAGTTTGATTTTGTTGGTGGGTGATCCACCCTACTATTCGCGGGTAGGTTTCCATCAAGTGCCCGAAGGAAAAATGGATCTACCAGGGACTTATGATCCCAAGCGATTTTTATATTTGGAGTTGGTGGCGCATTCGCTGTCAACGGCCAAAGGTTTAGTTCTTTCAGCTCCTCGTTCGCACGAACTTCTAGCGGCCCTCGCGGAACCACATCGCTGAAGCGGCAACCAGCAACAGCAGCAAACTTAGCAAAGTTGAGAACAAAGAAATCTGCCTGATGGCTGTGACGCGGAATTGATTGTTGGCGCGTATGTTCAGCCAGCCTGAGCCTGCCATCAGTTGGCCCGCTGCTGATCTTCCAATGGTCGGCATGCCATCTTCAATCCATGCGATGCCGCCGCCTGTTGCGGTGGCGACGGGCTGCAGCTTTTCAGTTGTGGCACGGATGTCGGAGGATTCCTTAGCGTCGCCTGCGCCAACTGCCGTGGCGGCGACTAATTTGCCGTCGTTCAAAGTGTGAAGGCCAGCTTCGGTGATGGGCACTGAGGCTGTGAAATGGCCCGCGCCATCTGAAGCGAGTTCAACCTTTTCAGCCTTTCCGGATGGCGTTGTGATGACGACAGGCTCGGCCTTATCGGCGAGCGTTTGACGCGTAATCACAAGTTTATCGCCCAATTGTTTGCCTGAGAGTTTTTCTTCTTCCAAATCTGGTTCTTTCATCAACCAGTGCGCCATGCGGCGCAGCAGTTCGGTTTGCGGGCCGCCGCCTTCAAAACCGCGCGCCCACAGCCAACCGTGATCTGAAAGAAGTTGCGCTACACGGCCCTCGCCTTGATGGGCGAGTACGAGAAGCGGTTTATCATTTGGGCCTGACATTAGCGTTTCTGCTTCAGCAGCGGGAAGTGTATCAATCAAACGGAACCATCTGCCCCAACTGGGCTTGCCGTCGCCAGCACCGGGCAGCCCACGCGTGACGGGGTGGCGCTTGCCCGTGTCGGTGAGTGTTGGTTTGAAGGGTGTCTCGGTCACTTCGCCTGTGGGGGCGGCGCTCAAAACATCAGAAAGCGGAGTGTTGTAAATTCCATCGCTTTCTGCATAGTCAGGGCCGGAAGCCACGAGAACAGCACCGCCTTTTTTTACATACTCGGCAATATTGGCCATATAGGCATCTGGCAAAATGGCCTGACGGTGATAGCGATCAAAAATCACCAGATCAAATTGATCTAGCTTATCGATAAAAAGCTCGCGCGTTGGAAAAGCGATGAGCGAGAGTTCTTTTGTCGGCGTGCCATCTTGTTTTTCAGGTGGGCGCAGAATGGTGAAGTGGACGAGATCAACTGATGCATCAGCTTTGAGCAAGTCGCGCCAAGTGCGCTCGCCAGCGTGGGGTTGGCCAGAAACAAGCAATACGCGCAAACGGTCTCTGATACCTTCGATGACGGCAACGCTGCGGTTGTTTTCTTTGGATAGCTCACCTTCGCGAATGGCGGCAGAAAGCTCAACAAAGTTCTGGCCTGCGTGTTCGATCTTCATCGGAAAATCTGTAACCACGCCAGGGGTTACGTTTAGGCTGGTTGTTGTGCCGCCTGGGATTTGCAAGGTGACGGCCATTGGCGATCTATCGCTGCTTGATTCTTCAACATGAAATTGAATGGTTTGCTCTTGGCCGACAATGCCGAAGCGCGGGCTTTTATCTATGACGATGCGACGGTCGCTTTCGCTTTTGCTGCCTGAGATCAGGCTGTGGATAGGAGTGGGCAGTCCTGTCAGAGTTTGCGGCACGTCGTGCACTTGACCATCGGTAATCAAGAATGCGCCCGCAAAACGATCTTTCGGAATATCGGAAACGGCCTTGCCGAGCGCTGTCATCAATCTTGTGCCATCGCTGCCGGTTTCGATTCCAGAGGTGACAGATGCAACGCGCAGTTCGGTGTTGCCCAAGCTGGCGATTCGTGATTTTAAATCGGTAAGCGCTTTTCGTGTCTGATCTGAGCGTTGACCGATATTCTGACTTTGGCTTTGATCGACAATAACAACTGCTATATCTGAAAGCTGCTCGCGTTGATCTTGGCGGATAGTGGGATTGGCAAGACATGCTATTAGCAAGCTAGCTGTTGCGGCGCGTAAAAGTGTTCCGCGCCTTCTATTAAGGGCCATAAATACTATTGCAACCAAGCATATGGCTGCGAATACCCCGACTACTGGCCAGCTGACAAATGGTGCATATTCAATTTGCATGTTCATTGGCCCAATCTTTCGAGCAGAGCAGGAACATGCACTTGGTCGGTCTTGTAATTTCCAGTGAGGGCATACATTACGATATTCACGCCAACGCGGAAGGCATATTCACGTTGGCGATCCGAGCCACCGACGATGGCATTTAACGGTTGCGCACTATCGTCTAAAGCCCATGCTGCCGCATAATCATTCGAGCCGATGATAATGCCAGACACACCATCTGACTTTGCTGGGCTTTCACCGTTCTGGGCCTCAACCCACAATGTTCCGCCTTCATAACGGCCTGGCCAATCTTTCAGGAGGTAGAAGGATTTAGTAAGCGCATGGCCTTCTGGCACAGGCTCTAATGGTGGGACATCAAGCCTCGCTAAAATGCGTTTTAAGGCATCGCCATTGGGGCTTCCACTGCCAAAATCGGTTCCAGCGTCACGGGTGTCAAAAACGATGGTTCCGCCGTTTTTCATATATGCGTCAATGCGGGCTATGGCTTTGTCGTTTGGTGTTGGGGCAGCTTCACTTACTGGCCAATAAAGCACGGGGTAGAACACCAATTCGTCGGTTTCAACATTTACGCCCATGGGTGAACCTAGCGCGGCCGATGTTCGATCAGCCATGATCAAGCCCAGACCTTTTAAACCCTGCTCGCTAGTCTGATCAATTTCCGCGTCGCCAGTTTTAACGAACGCAAGGTGCGTTTCGGTGGCGGCTTTGAGATCGGATTGATCGTCGGCGCGGGCATCACCGGTGTGAAGCGCAAAGGCGCCGCTCATCATAATGGTCAAAAGTGCGGCTGTTGCTTTGCTGCGGTTCGGCAGTTTTAAGCCGCCGCCGAGGATGAGGGCAGCGAGTGTATCTGCCAAAAATAAAAGTGCCGCCAAGATAAATAAGATTGCAGCATAGCTGGTGGTTTTTGAGGGAACGATATTTTGCAGGGTGATGCCATTGCCCAATGTTGTGATTGGCGTGAGGTCTGCCTGTTTCAAATCCAGATTGATGGCACGTTCTCTCGTGCCCAAAGCATATATGCCCGCAGGCGTTTTCGCGGTTGTTTTGGCTTTGTCGAAATCTTTGACGGGAATGGCATCGATGTTGGCATTTGGCGTGACGAGTTCTCCCGAACCATTAAGCAAAAGCCGCATTGAAAAAGCGTTGGCTTGATCGTTTGAAGTCGTGGTAGCAGTGTTGCTGCCAGCAGCAGGGGCCAGATCCGTGATACGTTGGAGCATGTCGACGAATGTTCCAGACAGAGGCAGGTTTGACCAATCGGCATTCGCAGTGACGTGGAACAATATGATTAAGCCTTTGCCTTTGCGCGTGGCTGTAACCAATGGTGTTCCGTCGGCGAGGCTGGCCCAGGTTTTATCTGGTAAATCCGCGTCGGGTTCGGCTAGAACTTGGCGAGAGATGGTGATTTGGGGATCGATCGCCATACCTGCGAAAGGCCCTTTTTCGGCGAAGGACGCGATAGGTTGCGGTGTTTCCCAACTGAGTGCACTGCCCAAATTACGGTCGCCCTCACGTAATTTCACGGGCAGTAATTCGTCGTTTGTTGCGGCCAAATGTGGGCCAGCAAAACGTAGCAGAACGCCACCTTTTTCGATCCAAGGTGCAATTGTATCTCGGTTTGCTTGGTTGAGATTTCCGATATCGGCCATGATCAACATTGAAAGGCCAGCGTCTAATGTTGTTTTTAATTCTCCGGCATTTGCCGGCTCTTGGATTTCGCCATAAGGCTCTAATGCGCGCGTTACATAGTGCAATGGTGAGAGCAGAGGTTGGGCTTCTTCCAGTGCTGCGCCGGATTGGATGGCGATTGATTTTCTGCGCCAACGATCGTCGAGTAATTGTTTGGCACCTGCGTGGTTTTGGCCGCTGATGGTGATTGCTTGAATTTCATTGCGCAATTCGATTGGCAGTCCGAGTTTTGCCGAAACCATGTTGCTGCCAGCAAAATCAATTGGGGCTTCAGCCAAAATGCGGCCATTGCCTGCAATGGCTTGAACCACAGATATTGTGCTGGTGTTTGTTTCTTGCATTGCGGTGACCTTAATGTCACTGCCATCGACGGCTGGGCGACCCAAAGCGATCGGTGGATCATTTGGTAGTTGCAGTGCTGAGATGACATTTCCAAATTGCTGGGTGAGGCCTTCGGTAAATGTTTTCGCGCTGCCCGTGTCTAAGCTATCGGTCAACCAAACCACTTGGCCTAATTTTGGCTTTTCTTCGTTCAGACGTTTTAGCAGCCCCATGCGGTCTGTCGGCAGCGCTTGCGGCTGTAAGGCGCGCAACAAATTCAGGGCGTCGCTCGCGCTCCTTGCCGTCAAGTCCGCAGGGCGGGTTGATGGAGTGGTGGTCGCCAAGGTTACAACACGGCCCGCGCTTTGCGAATCTTGCAAAATTGTCTGCATGGTGTCCAAACGTTTTGGCCAGTTCTGTGCGGCGGCCCAGCCATCATCGACAATCAAGAGCAACGGGCCGGAGCCTTGGGCGACGAGATTTTTCTCGCTGTTCTTAGGGTGAGCAACGGCAAGGATAAGAATTACAGCAAGTGCCAATCTCAAAAGCAAAAGCCACCACGGCGTTTTGTCCGGCGTCTCCTCTTGCTGTTTGAGGCCGAGCAAAATGCGCAAAGGTGGAAACTTGATGGATTGTGGGCGCGGCGGCGTGAAGCGCAGCAGCCACCAAATGACGGGCAGCGCAAGCAGACCCCAAAGCGCCAATGGCGTTTCGAAACTCAGGGCTTGGAAAAACTGCATCACCTGTCACTGATCCTCAGATGCAGAGCTTGCAGGCATTTGCTGGGTTGTTCATCGGTGCGGTGAACGGTGAATGACCAGCCAAGGCGATTGGCGATTTGCCGCACAGCTTCGCGTTGGGCAGCAAAGGCTTCGATGTATCTTTCGCGGAGATTTTGGGTTTTGTTGGAGAGGAATTTTTGGGCGGAATCGAGGCCTAAAAATTCCATACGGCCATCATAAGGCAGGGTTTCTTCTGCTGGATCGGTGATTTGCAATAAGTGCCCGCGCACGCCGGATTCGGCCAATGGTGCGATGGCGCGTTTGACCGCTTCAGGTTCGTCGAGGAAGTCGGAAATCAATACTGCGGCTGATTGGCGTTGCATCGCCCGCGGTATGGGCAGAGGGTTATTGTTTGGTTTGGCGCAGTGTTCGACCAATTGGCGCAAAGCCATTTGACCAGTGCCCGCACGACGATCGCTGCCGATTGCGCCTATGC